>JACDHU010000343.1 GCA_013820865.1 Chloroflexota bacterium | reverse complement strand
TCCACCTGGAGGAGGACCCCTTCCGGTGAATGCCCGCCGCGCTGGCTGGCGATCGACCCCGTGGCGGGCTGCTCGGTTACGGTTTCCAAAGCAGTGAGCTCCTAATCATTCGGCTACGGAAAGCTCCCTTGCCGCCTCTTCTGCGATCTCGGGCGGCGCGTCCGCGCCGATCTCGGGGGCTTCACCGGATGCGGTCAACCAGCAGCGCGATACGTGACCCGGCGACAGTTTACGCAGTGGCGGGGGCGTGTCGCACACCGGCATGGCGTACGGGCAGCGCCGCTTGAAGAGGCAGCCGGTGGGTAGGTTGAGTGGATTGGGCACGACTCCGCGGATGACCTGCAACCGCTCACGCTTCTCGCCGAGACGGGGAATGGAGCTGAGCAGCCCCTTGCTGTAGGGATTGTGCGGGGCGTCGAAGATCTGGAGCACGCTACCGCGCTCGAAGACCTTGCCCGAGTACATCACCACCACGTCGTCGGCCATTTCGGCAACCACGCCCAGGTCGTGGGTGATGAGCATGATGGCCATCTTGTTGGCCTCACGCAGAGCCTTCATCAGCTCCAGGATCTGAGCCTGAATGGTCACGTCGAGAGCGGTCGTGGGCTCGTCGGCGATGAGCAGCTCGGGATTGGTCGACAGCGCCATGGCGATCATGACGCGCTGGCGCATGCCGCCCGACAGGTGGTGGGGGTACTGACGGGCTCGGGAGGCGGCCTCCGAAATGCCCACCTGCTCGAGCATGTGCACGGCCCGATCCCAGGCATCGCGGCGACCCAATGATTCGTGTTGCTGGACGACCTCGGCAATCTGATCGCCGCACGTGTAAACGGGATTCAGCGACGTCATGGGCTCCTGGAAAATCATCGAGATCTGGTTGCCGCGCACGTCGCGCATCGCACCATCGTCGAGATCGAGAAGGTTTTTGCCGCGCATCGTGACCTGACCATCGACGATGCGCCCGGGTCGCTCGATGAGACGCAGGATGGAGAGCGCGGTGATGCTCTTGCCGCAGCCCGATTCGCCGACTACTCCCAAGGTCTTACCGTCGCCAATGGCAAAGCTGACCCCATCCACGGCGCGAACCGTGCCATCGCTGGTAAAGAAGTGCGTCTTGAGATTCTCGATCGTGAGCAAGCTGCCGTCGCTGCTCGGCGCGGGATGCGATGCGTCCATCACTTCTCCACCCGCTGACGGGGATCGAGCGCATCGCGCAGGCCGTCGCCCAGGAAGCTCGCACAGAGGACGATCAGGACGAGCACGATGCCCGGATAGAAGACGCGCTCAGGCGCCCGGAAAAAGTAGTTCTGGGCGCCGGTCAGCATGTTGCCCAGACTTGCTTCAGGCGGGCTGATACCGAAACCGAGGAAGCTGAGTGCTGCCTCCACGACCACCGAGTCGGCGACCCCCAGCGCGGCCGCGACGATGAGCGGTGCGAGCGCCGAGGGCAGCATGTGGCGCGCAGCGATACGCATCGGGTGCGCACCGAGAGCGCGAGCGGCTTGGACGAAGTCGGCCTCGCGCAGACGCAGGAACTCCGCCCGGATCAATCTCGCCGCGAGCGTCCAGCCGGTGATGCCGATGGCAATGATGATCACCCAGACGTCGCCTCGCCCGAAGAGGGCGACGATCATCAGGATGATGAACAGCACCGGCAGCGACAGGACCACGTCGACGACGCGCATCAGGATGTTGTCGATCAGCCCGCCGGCGTAACCGGCGATCGAGCCGACGATCGTGCCGATGCCAACGATGACGACCACCGCTGCAAGGCCGATGAGCAGCGATATCTGGGTGCCGCGCATCAGACGCAGGAAGAGGTTCTGCCCCAACTCGTTGTAGCCGAGCGGCGCCTCGAAGGTGACCGGGGCGTTGATCAGGCGGAGGTTCGTCCGCTGGTACTGCTCGCCGGTCACGAACGGTATGACGAGTGCTGCGATCACGAGGACCGCCAGCACGACGAGCGAGATGACGGCCATGCGGTGGCGCATGAACCGGCGCCTGACGAGCTGCCAATAGGTGCGGACGGGTATGAGATCGACTTCGTCGGTATCGGCGAAGTCAGCAGCCGCGGGAGGCGCTCCGGTGGCCTGTATGGGGGTACGCTCGGCGCGATCCATCCGTCCTTCCCTAGTACTTGATTCGCGGGTCGACGACGCCGTACAGGACGTCCGCCAACAGATTGCCAGCCACCACTGCGAAGCCGCCGATCATGGTGCCTGCGAGCACAACCGGATAGTCGCGCTGCCCCACGGCTTCGACGTACATGAAGCCCAGGCCGGGGTAGCTGAAGATCGTCTCGGTAATGGCGGCGC
>JACDHU010000342.1 GCA_013820865.1 Chloroflexota bacterium | reverse complement strand
GGATAACGCTCCACGAGACGGAAGCGCTGGCACACGATGAGCGTGTCGTCGTCCAACGCCCAGTCCGGATCGCCCATGCGGGTGCGCAGCTCCTCGAGGTATGACCCGAAGAAGCGTTCGTGGGCGACGCGCCAGTCGGCGGCATCGGTGAATCCTTCGCCTTCGTCGCGCGCGAAGGCGTCGTCGACATCGGCCATGCGCAGGACTCGACACTCGGTCGTCTCAATCTCGGCGACGAACCGACCGTCGGCATCGATCACCGCCTCCCGCATCCCGGGAAACGGCACCGTCTCCTCGTCGAGCTCCATCTCGACCATGAGACCGGCGGTGGCGGTCTTCGTCCCCGCCAACACGAGGTCCACCAGCTCGCGCCGAAGGTCGCTGCCGGAGCCTGCGAAGCCGATGACCTGGAGGCCGCGGAACGTCGCTGGATCACTCACGGGCGTGAGGATAGCGCCTTGTGCGGCGACGTACTGCCGATGAGTATTCGAGGGCGACCACGTCCTAATGGCAAGAATGCAATGCAGCAGGAGCGTCCCGTGACATCATCGGTCCATTCAACCCTTTCGCTGGCGCAGCTGAGTCGCGAGCTGACCGGCCGGATCATCACGCCCGACGATGGGGAGTACGACGCGGCTCGAACCGTGGTGTCCGGTGAGATCGACTGCCGCCCGGCCGCGATCGTGCGGGTCGCGGACGCAACCGATGTCGCGCGCGTGATCGATTTTGCGCGCGAGAACGCTGTCGAGCTCGCGGTGCGGAGCGGCGGACACTCGGGCGCCGGACACGGCACGACGGAGGGTGGCATCGTGCTCGACCTGCGTGACATGAAGGACATCGCGATTGACCCGGAGGCGAGTACCGCCTGGGCCGAGAGCGGCTGCACGGCAGCTGAGGTCACGGCGGCAACGGCTGCCAATGGGCTGGCGATCGGCTTCGGGGACACCGGCTCGGTCGGAATCGGCGGAATCACGCTGGGCGGCGGCGTCGGCTACCTCGTGCGCAAGCATGGCCTGACCATCGACAACCTGCTGGCGGCGGAGATCGTGACGGCCGACGGCGAGCTCCTGCGAGTCGACAACGACAACCATCCCGACCTGTTTTGGGCCATTCGCGGCGGTGGCGGCAACTTCGGCGTGGTGACGCGCTTCCTGTATCGGCTTCATCCACTCGAGCAGGTCACCGGAGGCATGCTGATCCTGCCAGCCGACGCCGAGATCATCTCCGGGTTCATGGCGCTCCTCGAATCGGCGCCGGATGAGCTGTCGGGGATCGCGAATGTGATGAACTGTCCGCCGATGCCGTTCGTCCCGGAGGAGCACCACGGCTCGCTCGTGGTCATGGCCATGCTCTGCCACGCGGGCGACGCAGATGCGGGGGAGCAGGCCATGGCTCCCTTCCGTGCGCTGGCCGAGCCACTGGCGGACCTGGTGAAGTCGATGCCCTATCCCGAGATGTTCCCGCCCGAGGACGGCTCCTACCGCCCGACCGCCGCGTCGCTGACGATGCTGACCGAGCGCATCGGTCTCGAGGAATCTCAGACGATCATGGAGCGGCTCGCTGAGTCGGATGCCGCGGTGCGCGTGGCGCAGCTCCGAGTCCTGGGTGGCGCGATGGCGCGGGTGAACGCGGACGCCACGGCGTTCGTGCATCGGTCCAGCCGGATCATGGTCAACGTCGCCGCCTTCTACGAAGGTGCGGAAGATCGACCCGGGCGTGCGGCGTGGGTCGCCGAGCTGGCCGGCGCGCTGCGCCAGGGTGACGACGGGGTGTATGTCAACTTCCTGGCCGATGAAGGACCGGACCGCGTGCGCGCCGCCTACCCCGGCGCCACTTGGGACCGACTCACGGAGGTGAAAGCTCGCTATGACCCGACCAACCTATTCCATCGCAACCAGAATGTGCCCCCGGCGCAATGACCGTCGACGACGGGCCGGCCCTCCAGGCACGGCTGGTCCGTGATGACCTGCCGCCGACGTTCACCCGCTGGCGCGTCACGCTCCCGCCCGGTAGCGCGAGGCTGACCCGGGCGCACTCTTGGACCGGCGTGCTCGTGCTCATCGAGCAGGGCTCGCTGGAGGTGGAGTGCATGGCCGGCGGACGGCAGACGTTCAAACGCGGCGATCTTTTGGCACTCGGGTGGCTGCCACTCCGGACGCTTCACAATCCCGGACCGAGTCCCACCATGCTGTTGGCCATGCGGCATGCCGGCCACGATTCCATTCACGCAGGGGCTGCTCCCATGAAATTCCATACCACCATCCTCAGCGGCGGCGGCAACACGACGGGCATTCCGGTCCCGGCAGACGTCATGGC
>JACDHU010000341.1 GCA_013820865.1 Chloroflexota bacterium | reverse complement strand
AAAAGTGGCCACTACAGAGGTCACGGCCACGATGGTCGCAATCCCGCCCAACACGTACCATTCCCCCATGATTGATCGGCCGATGCACCGATGCTGACCTGCGATCAGTGCGGCACGCGCATGCCACAGCTTCCGGTGAAGATCGAGATCGTGCGGGAGACCGGGCCGATCGGCCTTCCGAGCAGCCCGGCGCACGGGGAGTCGGTGAATTTCACGCGGCCGTATCGGTTCTGCTCGTCGGACCACCTGTACACCTGGGCCCGCGAGGCACAGATGATGATCTGCAACCGCATGCCGACCCCCTTTGAGGACGGCATGCAGCCGTACCTGCCCAGCCGCCACATGGGTGGTCGCGTTGGGCTGTGCGACGGTCACCACATGGGCGGGCACGAGTGGAAGGAAGCCTGGCCCGGCTAGCTCCGCCCAAAGTGCGTCCTGCGGGAACGGCCACTAGACTGCATCGGCCATGCAGAAGTTCGTGATCACCGGTGGCGCGCCGCTCCACGGAGAGGTCCGGATTGCCGGCGCCAAGAATGCCGTCCTCAAGATGATGGCCGCCGCCATCCTGACCGATGCGCCCGTCACCCTTCGCAACGTCCCGCGGATCAGCGATGTGGCGATCCTGCGCGAGGTGATGAGCGACATCGGCTTCGACGTGCGCCGCTCGAACGGGGACGCGCTCGACCTGCACGTCCAGGAGGCGCCGTGGCCGTTCGTCTCGCTCGAGGCCGGGGCGAAGATGCGCGCGAGCTTCATCCTGCTCGGACCGATGCTGGCGCGTTTCGGTCGCGTGATCCTGCCGAGCCCCGGTGGTGACCGGATCGGCCGGCGGCCGGTCGACTTTCACGTGGCCGCCATGGAGCGCATGGGAGCCACGATCGCCTATCGCAATGGTTACTACTTTGCGTCCGCGCCGTCCGACGGGTTGCGGGGTGCGCACATCGAGTTCCCGACCGTCACCGTCATGGGCACCGAGAACGCCATGCTCGCCGCGACCCTCGCCCGCGGCACGACGGTGATCGACAACGCCGCGCTCGAGCCCGAAGTGGACGATCTGATCACCATGCTGACCGCCATGGGTGCCCGAATTGCGCGCACCGCCGAGCGCCGGATCGAGGTCGAGGGCGTGGACCGGCTGGGCGGGGCGGACCACCGGGTGCTGGGGGATCGGCTCGAAGCTGAAACATTCGCCATCGCCGCTGCCATCACTCGGGGGGCGGTCACGCTCCAGGGCGTCAACCCCGAGCACCTCGGCGCTTTTCTGGAGGTCTGTGACCGCATGGGGGTCTCTTATGAGGCCGATGCCGGCGCCGCGACTCTGCGCGTCATTGGCACCGGTGGCGCGTCGCTGCGCGCCGTCGACGTTCGGACGGATCCCTATCCCGGCTTCGCCACCGACTTCCAGGCGCCGCTGTCCGTCCTGCTCACCCAGGCCGATGGCGTCTCCACCATCCACGAGACCATCTTCGAGGACCGCCTGGACCACACGCGCGAGCTGGTCAAGATGGGGGCCCGGATTGAGCTGCTTGATGAGCGTCGTGCCCGCATCACCGGGCCGACCGCTCTGTTTGGTGCGGAGGTCGGAATCGCTGATCTGCGCGCCGGGGCCACACTCATCCTGGCCGCTCTCACCGCCAGCGGGACGAGCGTCATCTCCGGCATTGAGCACGTCGATCGTGGCTACGAGCAGATCGAGGCCAAGCTCGTCGCCCTCGGCGCCCGGATCAACCGCATCGAAGCCTAGCTTCCGCTTCCACCCGCTCGTTGGGTCATACGACCATCGGCACGGCATTAATCCCAACTGAGACCCGGGTTGGCTCAAATGCCGTCGTGACGGGCAATAGGCGAGAGAATCCGCATTCATCGGTCTCCTGCACGCTCAGGCACCGACGGTTCGAGCCAGTTCTACCGGCTAATGCCCGCCCACACGTCACATGACCCAACGCGGACGGCCACTCCGCAATCTAGGCTCGGCCCTGGCAGCGCGGACACCAGAACGTGAGACGCGCCAGATCGCCCTGTCGGTGAACCTGGATCAGCGTTCCGCACTTCCGGCATGGCCGACCGGCGCGGCCGTACACCCACAAGGCCTGCCCGCGAATCGCACTCTCGGTTGTCACGCGCGCGCCTCCGCGCGTGTTCGCCTGCAGAAGCCGTCGAACCGTGGCAAGCGCACCGCGAAGCTGCGCATCCGAGAAGGCACCCACAACGCTCCACGGATCCATTCCCTCCAGGAACGCCACCTCGCTCTTATAGACATTCCCGATTCCCGCCACCGCTCGCTGATCGAGCAGCGCGTTCCCGAGCTCTTCGGAAT
>JACDHU010000075.1 GCA_013820865.1 Chloroflexota bacterium | reverse complement strand
CATCCAGGACATCCAGCGACTCATCAGCGGCTGACTCCGTCTCTGCGCTGGCGGCGAAGGTGCTCGACTGATATACTCCGTTTCGGTTCCGCCGGCCAACAGCGAACCGTGAATATTGAACCAGTGAGTGCCAGGACGTGGGTCGGTTCGCCATCCCACGTCTTGTTTTTTCGCCTTCCGAAATCGGCGACCGAGGAGCGGCCATGAATCGAGACTTCATCGGAGCTTTGCTCCAGCTGAACGCCGAGAAGGGTGTGCCGCAGGAGATCCTGATCCGGACCCTGGAGCAGGCCATCGAATCGGCGTATCGGCGTAATGCCGATGCACCCGAGAACGTGGTCGTCACGGTGAATCCGGAGACCGGCGAGATCAGCGTCGCGCGCGAGTACGAGGTCATGGCCACCACCGAGGAGGTCGAGGATCCCGAGGCCCAGATGTTCGTTGCCGACGCGCAGAAGATCGACCCGGCGACGGGCGTCGGCGCGAAGGTTCGCATCCCTGAGAATGTGACGCAGGCACAGCTTGGTCGCATCGCGGCTCAGACGGCCGGCCAGGTATACCGACAGCGGTTGCGCGAGGCCCAGCGTGACGTCGTCTTCCAGCAGTACGCTGCGCGCGAGGGCGAGATCATGACCGGCACGGTGCAGCGCACCACCGACTCGGCGGTCGTGCTCGACATGGGCAAGGACGTCGAAGCGGTCCTGGCGGTCACCGAGCAACTGCCGAGCGAGGCGTACCGCATCGGTCAGCACCTCAAGGTGTACGTCATGGAAGTGCGTCGCACCACGCGCGGGCCGGTCATCGTGGCCAGTCGAACGCACCGTGGCTTCCTGCGCCGCCTGATGGAGATGGAGATTCCCGAGATCTATAACGGCACCGTTGTCATTCGCGGCATCGCCCGCGAGGCCGGCAGCCGCTCCAAGGTGGCCGTCGAGAGTCGCCAGCAGGGCGTGGATGCCAAGGGGGCCGCCGTCGGTCAGCGCGGGGCGCGTATTCAATCAATTGTCACGGAACTCAACGGCGAGAAGGTCGACATCGTCCTGTGGGACGAGGACCCTGGTCGCTTCGTCGCCGAGGCGCTGTCGCCGGCGGAGGTGCTCAGCGTCCGGATCGATGAGGAGCACAAGATCGCGAACGTTATCGTCCCGGAGCGACAGCTGAGCCTGGCAATCGGCAAGGAGGGCCAGAACGCTCGCCTCGCAGCGAAGCTCACCGGGTGGCGCATCGACATCCGCTCGGACGCCGGAGTCGCGACCGCGGCCGCCGGTGGCGAAGGCGAACCCGTCGTGGAGGCGCCGGTGGATGCCGAAGCGACGCCCTGATCACATTCCGACCCGTACCTGTGCGGCCTGCCGCGTCGCGCGCCCAAAGCGCGAGATGGACCGTATGGTCCGCACCGGAGATGGGTCTGTCCACCGCGACGACACCGGCAGACTGCCGGGTCGCGGAACGTATATCTGTCATGAACCGGCGTGTCGCGACCCAGAACGGGCTGCGGCGGCCGTGAGGCGAGCGCTCGGTGTCGAGTTCGCGCCGGGAACGCTTGAGATCGAGGTGAACGATGCCGCCACGTAGATACCGACCGCGCCGCGGACCGCGGCCACAACGCAAGCGCAGCGCTGGCGCTGCAGCTGCCGTCGCGGAGGCGGCTGCAGCCGCTGCGCGCCCCACGGGCCCGGTCGAGCTGCCGAATCCCGTCGTCATCAAGGACCTCGCGGAGATCCTCACGGTCAGCCATGCGGAAATCATCAACGTGCTGATCCGCAACGGCATCTTTGCCACCGTCAATCAGTCGATCGACTTCGACACGGCCTCGCTCGTGGCGAGCGAGCTCGGCTTCGAGACGGCAGAGGCCGGAGGGGCCCAACGGGCGGCGGCGGAAGCCGCGGCTGACCAGGAGCTCGTCAAGCCTGGCAGCAGCGAGGATGGCGATGGGAAGCCGACCCTCTGGACCGATGATGACGCCGCGAAGCTGGTGACCCGCGCGCCGATCGTCACGGTCATGGGCCACGTCGATCACGGCAAGACCAGCCTGCTCGACGCCATCCGCGAGACAAAGGTGGCCTCGGGTGAGAGCGGCGGGATCACGCAGCACATCGGCGCCAGCGAGGTGGTGCATAACGACAAGCGCATCGTCTTCCTCGACACGCCCGGCCACGAGGCCTTCACCGCCATGCGCGCCCGCGGAGCGCAGGTCACAGACATTGCGATCATCGTGGTGGCCGCGGACGACGGCGTGATGCCGCAGACCAAGGAGGCCATTGACCACGTCCGCGCCGCGCGAGTGCCGATGATCGTGGCGATCAACAAGGTCGACAAGCCAGACGCGCAGCCCGACCGCGTGAAGCAGGAGCTGGCCGACAACAAGGTGCTCATCGAGGAGTACGGTGGCGACGTGATCGCGGTGGCCGTCAGCGCCAAGCAGCGGACGGGGATCGACGACCTCATGGAGATGGTGCTGCTCGTTGCCGACCTCCAGGACCTCAAGGCGAATCCGGACCGGCCGGCGATCGGCACGATCGTCGAGTCGAAGGTCGACAAGGGTCGCGGCAACGTGGCGACGGTGCTCGTGCAGACCGGAACGCTCAAGATCGGCGATGTCGTGGCCGTCGGCCGGACGCACGGCCGTGTCCGCGCTCTGAACAATGCCGCCGGCAAGCGCGTGAAAACGGCCGAGCCGGCGACGGCAGTCGAGATCATCGGCCTCACCGGTCTTCCCGAGGCGGGAGACATCCTGCGCGTCGTTGCCGACGAGAAGGCGGCGCGCGGCTCCGCCGAGATGGCCGAGATCGCTGCGAGCGGTGGTGAGGGCAAGACGGTCAGCACGCTCGAGGAGATCAGTGCCCAGATCAAGGACAGCGAGGTCGCCGAACTCCGCGTCGTGCTCAAGACCGATGTCCAGGGCTCCCTCGGCGCAATCCGCCATTCAGTCGAGCGCCTCAACACCGACGAGGTGCGGATCAACATCCTGCGCGAGGGCGCCGGAGACATCAACGAGAGTGACATCAACCTTGCATCCGCGTCGGACGCGGTCGTCATCGGTTTCAACACGAAGCCGGATCCTGGCGCACTGCGTTCGATCGAGGCGACCGGCGTGGATGTTCGGCTGTACGACGTCATCTACAAGCTGACCGATGACATCGGCCAGGCGCTGAAGGGTCTTCTGACGCCGAAGATGATCGAACAGGTCGAGGGTCACGCGGAGGTTCGGATGGTCATCCTGGCGGGGAAGGCCGGAAATATCGCCGGTTCCTACGTGACCGATGGACGGATCGTGCGCGGGGCACAGGTACGCCTCTTCCGCGGCAGCGAGCTACTGACCGATACGCGCATCACGTCGCTCAAGCGATTCAAGGATGATGTGCGGGAGGTTGCCACCGGCTTCGAGTGCGGCATCGGCCTCGACGCCGATGACATCATCGAGGGTGACGTCATCG
Source organism: Chloroflexota bacterium (assembly GCA_013820865.1). GTDB lineage: Bacteria > Chloroflexota > Limnocylindria > QHBO01 > QHBO01 > JACDBZ01. Next base: position 4,161 of record JACDHU010000075.1, on the reverse strand, counting down.
AGTGCTACCAGATGGTGGCCGAGCAGGTATAGGCGCACAGCGATGAGCCAGCGGACCGATCGGCTTGACAGCCAGATCCGACAGGAGCTGATGAGCCTGCTCCAGCGCGAAATGAAGGACCCCCGCGTGGGGTTCGCGACCATCACGCGCGTCGAGACGGCACGCGATCTCGGTTCGGCGAAGGTCTGGGTCAGCGTGCTCGGGACACCCGAAGAGCAGAAAACCGCCATGGGAGCATTGACCGATGCGGCTCCCTGGCTGCGCCGACAGCTCGGGGCACGCCTCACGGTGCGTCATATTCCACAGTTGGTCATCCATCATGACAATTCGATCGAGGCCGGCGATCGCGTGCTGCGACTGCTGCGCGAGCTCGAAGAGGAACGCCCACATGAGTCGTGAGGCGGTGCTCGACGCGATTCGTGGTGCTGATCGCATCACGGCGATCTGTCACGAGAACCCCGACGCCGACACATTGGGGGCGGCGCTCGCGATGCGTTTCGTGGCGGAGAAGCTGGACAAGCAAGCGGAGGTCGTTGCCGCCGACGGCGTCCCACCATTCCTGGCGACCCTGCCGGGCGTCAGCGACGTTCGACGAAGCCCGCAGCTGGAGCCGGATGTGGCGGTCGTATTCGACGGACCGCTCTCCCGAACCGGCTCGGTGGCGCGCGACTGCGGGCGGTGGCTCGAGCGGGCGCGGATCGTCAATATCGATCATCACGTGTCCAACGACGGCAGCGGCGTGAGTGCCGCGTTCGTTGATGCGGAGGCGGCCGCGACGTGCGAGATGATGGCCATCCTCATCCCGGAACTCGGCGTGGAGATCGACAAGGACATCGCGACGGTGCTCGCGGCGGGAATCATCCAGGACACGCACACTTTTTCGCACCCGAACGCGACGCCGCGGACGTTGCGCGTGATGGCCGACCTCGTAGCAGCCGGAGCGCCGCTCTCGACGCTGCACCGCGCCATCTATGCCGACAAGCCTTTCAGCACCATGGCGCTGTGGGGCCGGATGCTCAACGGCATCGGTCATCGGCGCGACGGTCGCATAGTGCATGCGGCGCAGACGCTGGCCATGCTGACCGAGACCGAGAGTGACCCGACAGCGACCGAAGGTTTCGTTGATCTGCTCGCATCCACCAAGAACGGCGAGATCACGGTCCTGTTCAAAGAAGCCGATCCGTCTCGTATCCGTGCCAGCGTTCGCACGCTGGCACGAGCTGATGCGGTGGCCATCACTTCGGCTTTCGGGGGCGGGGGACACGCTCGCGCGTCCGGCTGCTCCGTGGAGGCGCCACTGGCGGAGGCCATGCGGCGCGTGCTCGACGAATGCGAGCGCGAGCTCGATCGAGCCGATGCTCGGGGTCGTTAACCTCGACAAGCCGGTCGGACCCACCAGTCACGACATGGTCGGACTCCTGCGACGCCTGACGGGCACGCGCCGAATTGGGCACGCGGGCACGCTCGATCCGCTCGCGTCAGGCGTCCTTCCGATCCTGGTGGGTGCGGCAACGCGCTTCAGCGAGGAACTCACCGGTGGACGCAAGGGATATGATGCGGTCATCCGGCTGGGTGCCCGCAGCGCCACCGATGATGCAGAAGGGCCGATCGTCGCCAGCGACGCCGAGCTTCCGGACGAGGATGCCGTCCGCGTCGCGCTCGAGACGTTTGTTGGAGTCATCGATCAGCGCCCTCCCGCATTCAGTGCTCGGAAGCAGGGTGGGCGCATCGCGCATCGCGCCGCCCGCGCCGGCGAGCCGATGGACCTACCGGCGCGCAGCGTGACGATTCACGCGCTCGTGTTGCAGTCGATTCGCCCGGGTTCCGGATGGCTCGACGTCGGCGTGGACCTGCGCTGCGGTGCCGGCACGTACGTCCGCTCGATTGCTCGCGACCTTGGCGATCGGCTGGGCTGCGGGGCATATCTGCGCGCACTGCGCCGGACCGAGGCAGCCGGCCTGCGCGTCGACACCGCCGTCACGCCCGAGCGGCTGGAGGCCCTCGCCGCCGACGGCCGTCTTGGGGACGCGATCCTGTCGGTGGGCGACCTCCTGCCGCTGCCGCGCGTGACGCTCGATCGTGATGCGGCGCTGGCGTTCCGCAACGGATCCGCGCGATTCTTGGCTGATGCCGCGATGGATGGCCGGGCGGCGGTGTTCGAGGATCGTGTGCTGATCGGCATTGGCTCTGTTCGGGCCAACATTCTGCAACCGGACAAGGTTCTGCCTGCAGAGGCGGTCGATTGACCTCCCGCGGACTCGGTGAGCTGCCGCGCATCGGGCCAGCGGTGATCACGCTCGGCGTGTTCGACGGCGTGCATCTCGGGCATAGGCACGTGATCCAAGCCACGATGCGTGAGGCGCACCAACGTGGCGTCGCGAGCGTGGCGCTCGTGTTCAGCCCGCATCCCGATGAGGTCATTCGCCCCGACATCAGAGTCGAGCGGCTGCTGCCGCCGGAGGTCACGCTGGAGCGCCTGCGAATGGCTGGGGTTGACCACGCTCTCGAGATCCGGTTTGACGGCGCGTTGCGCAGCATGGAGCCGGAGGCGTTCCTCGCGGCTCTGGCCCCGGCGATAGAACTCCGCGCCATCACGATGACGCCCGACAGCGCCTTCGGAAGGGCCCGAGCCGGAACCCTGGCCCGTATTTCGGAGCTTGGCGCCGCGAATGGATGGGACTGCATCGCCGTTGAGCCACTCATTGTGGACGGGAGAGTGGTTTCATCGTCCCGCATTCGGGATGCGCTTCGCGATGGCGAGACTGAATCGGCAGGGAGCCTGCTCGGGTCGGCTCCATTCCTGCGCGGAAGCGTGGTGCACGGCGACGAACGCGGCCGCGGGCTTGGTTTCCCGACGGCTAATCTCGCGTTCAATTACTCGGCAGCGCTTCCCGCGCTCGGGATCTATCTCGGGCGGGTGCACGTGCCGCATCGCAATGTAGGGCCCGATCATCCCGCGCTGGTGAGCGTCGGCGTCCGCCCCACGTTTCACGATGACGGCCGCGTGCTGGTGGAGGTGTACCTCCTCGATTGGGATGGCGACCTGTACGACGCGACGCTGGATCTGGAGCTCGACGCTCGCCTCCGCGAAGAGCGCCGATTCCAGAGCGTGGACTCGCTGGTGGCACAAATGCACGTGGACGAGGCCGACGCGCGTCGACGCTTGCGTCCCTGAGGCGTCGGCCACCGATCGTCGCGCAGCCCCGGATCACCGGCGATGTCCCCGTGACCACCCAGCGGTCCACGCTCGTATGGCGGCCGAGAGGGTCCTCTGGTAAACTTCGGAGCGTTACGGAAATGAATGTGGAGGAATACGTGCCGCTCGCCAAGGACGCGAAAAGCGCACTCGTCGACGAATACGCCACGCACGAGGGCGATACCGGATCTCCCGAGGTGCAGATTGCGCTTCTCACCGAGCGGATCAAGTCGCTGACGGAGCATCTGCGCAGCTTCCCGAAAGACAACCACTCGCGCCGCGGGCTGCTGAAGCTCGTCGGGCAGCGACGTCGGCTGCTTGCGTACCTGGTCCGCAATGACGTGGATCGGTACCGCGCCGTCATCGGTAGCCTGGGGCTGCGTCGTTAGATTGGGTCGCTAGATTGGGCCGCTAGACAACGTTTGCGATTGACCCGGAGCCCGGACGGTCCCCGGGTCTCGCATATCTCACACCCAAATGGCATCCGCCCCTGCCTGACGCCTGCGCTCGCATCGTGAGCGCGCCACGCAGATCCAGCGCCGGATGTCGAGAAAGAATCCTGGAGGAATCAGTGGCAATTAAACACGAGGCCGAAATCGGCGGCAAGAGCTTCAGCCTGGAGGCCGGCAAGCTGGCCGAGCAGGCCGACGGCGCCGTCATCGTTCGTTACGGCGACACGGTGGTGCTGGCGACCGCCGTCGCCGCCAAGCAGCCCCGCGAGGGGGCGGACTTCTTCCCGCTCACCGTCGATTACGAGGAGCGGATGTACGCCGCGGGCAAGATTCCCGGCGGCTTCATCAAGCGCGAGTCGCGCCCGTCGGAGGCGGCCATTCTGGCCATGCGCCTGACCGACCGACCCCTGCGCCCTCTCTTCCCGAAAGGTTACTACAACGACGTCCAGGTCGTGTTGACGGTCCTGTCGACCGACCAGGAGAACGATCCTGACATCCTCGCGCTGAACGGCG
>JACDHU010000340.1 GCA_013820865.1 Chloroflexota bacterium | reverse complement strand
CGACCAGGATGTGGGTGAGCTCCATCTCATCGGTGGGAAACGGCATCACGCAGGCTCCAGCCGGAGCGTCGTCGGCAGCGTCTCGGGCGTGAGCATCGACTCCGTGCTGGCTGCACTTCTGTGGCCGTACTTGGCGCGGAGGAGGTCGCTGACAAGCTCGATACTTGCCGCATCGCTGGCCGCGACCCCGCGCACCGGCACTCGGTTTCCGGCGAGGATCAGCGCCCCTTCAGGGCGGTCGCGGAGCTCCCGGTACCATCGCCCCCGAGCGCCGCGCACGGATCGGACATGAGCGTCGCGATCGTCGGCGACGATCCAGATGATGGTCCGATGCACCACGCCGTCACGCGAGACGGTTTCGATCTCCACCTCATCAGTCTCGCGGAGGACGGCGAGGGTTTCTTTCGTTGAAGTTCATCGGTCCATTGTGATCGTCATCGCGCATGATGCTTGACCTCCTGGATCAGCCAGCCGCTCCACTCGCGCTGCCTCGACTTATCGATCGGTCCCGGACCGATGAGATTTGCGTTGCTACCCCGTCGTATCAGCGACACCGGCCAAGACTGATCGAATGAGGAGACACGATGAACTTCAACAGCATCCTGAACGCGCATCCGGGCCGCATGCTCTGGAACATCGAGAGCGCCGATGTCCAGGCCGATTTCGATCGCCTCAAGGCCGCCGGCGCAATCGTCATCCGCGAACCGTATGGCATGGACGAGGAGCCAAAGGCGTCAATCGCCACCTTCGCCGATCCGGACGACAACTACTTTCAGCTCATGAGCCCGATGGAGATGGGCTGACGCACCCGGTTGATGTTTCTGACGTTCGCGCAGCCAGCCCCCGTGGCATCCTGAGCAGATGAACATCACGGCCGCCGCGGCGATCGCCTTCGCTGTTGCCGCGGTGGGCGTCATCGGTTTCCAGGTGGCGCTCGCACTCGGCGTACCGTGGGGTTCCTACGCCATGGGCGGCGCGTTCCCCGGAACATTCCCCCCTCGGATGCGAGTTGCGGCACTGGGTCAGGCCGTCCTGCTTGCCGGCACTGTCGCGATCGTCCTGTCGCGGGCCGGCCTGGTGCTACCGGCCTGGTCGGGGGCGGTTGGCTGGCTGATCTGGGCAGTCGTCGCGATCGCTGCCGCCGCCGTCGTCCTCAACGCGATCACGCCCAGTGCGGGCGAGCGACGCCTCTGGGTGCCGGTCGCGGCGGTGATGCTCGTCAGCAGCCTGGTCGTCGCGCTTACCGCCGCTTGAGCCCGGCGCACCGATGATAGTCGTTCCGGTGCATGCTGTATGCTGTGCTGTATATGCCAAGCACGCGCACGCAGATCTACCTGACCGATGACCAGCGTCGCAGCCTCGACGCGCGCGGCCGTCGTACGGGCGCGCCCCTGGCGAGGATGATTCGAGAGGCGGTTGACGCCTACCTGGTGGATGATCGACCAGATCCAGACGCAGCGCTCAACGAAGCTTTCGGTGCGTTGCCTGAACTTGAGCTGCCGAGCCGAGACGAGTGGGTCGATGGCGAAGACGCTCGTCGATAGCGACGTCCTCGTCGACCACCTTCGGGGTCATCGCCGCTTCGAGCGCGGCGACGACGATCTCTACGTGTCAGCCGTCACCCGAGCAGAGCTCTTCTCGGGCCGTGGAACGGAAGAGCGTCGCGTTCGCAGGCTCCTGACTTCAATGACGGATCTCCCGATCGACGTGGCCATCGCCGAACGAGCGGGCCGGATCCGTCGCCAGAGCCCGGTCCGGCTTCCAGATGCTCTGATCGCGGCGACTGCCATCGAGCATCGGCTGACGCTCGTCACTCGCAATCTGAGAGATTTCGCCTCGATCAAGGGCCTGAAGGTGCGCCCACCGGCTTGAAACGCGCGGCGCGCAACGGTCGGCCAGCGGCTCGGATGGCAGTAGATCGTGCAATGTGGGTACAGGTCGGCGTTGGCCGCCGCGCTGGTTGCGGTTGGGCCTAATGCCCGTATGGACGGCATGTGGTGCCACGGTGACCGCGTTTGGTCACACGCCGCGCCGGTGGGCATTAGCCGGCAAATGGGGGCCAGACAATGGTCATCCACGCTCAGATCCGGCCGCTCACGGCACGTTTTCGCGCCTAACGCCCGCCCCGACGGCATATGTCACAAGGGGAGCCGACCGCAGCACCCGCCTCCAGGTGTCTCACGATCTCCAAGAAGAACACCTAGGTGACGAGAGCAGCGAGCCACTCGAGTGCGGATGGCGCGGCACGCAGGACTGAGATGTGCCCATCGTCGGGCCGTAGCCTGAGCTCGGCGGTGGGGCAGCGTCGCGCCAGCCACTCAC
>JACDHU010000339.1 GCA_013820865.1 Chloroflexota bacterium | reverse complement strand
AGTCAATGACGCGTTGCGCCTGAAGCCGGTGGCGGATCGGCTCAGTCAGCTGTTGGGACGGCCGGTGCGCATGACGGGCGACGCGCTCGGTCCCGGCGTGCAGCTCGCGGTCGATAAGCTGCGTGCGGGCGACATGATCCTGTTGGAGAACCTGCGTTTCCACGCGGCGGAGGAGGCAAACGAACCGGCCTTCGCCGAGGCGCTCGCGGCGGGGGCTGACCTGTATGTGAACGACGCGTTCGGCGCCGCGCACCGCGCGCACGCATCGACCGAGGGCATCACGCATCACCTTCCGTCAGTGGCGGGCCTGCTGATGGAGCGCGAGGTTGATGCGCTATCGAGGCTGCTGAAGAAGCCCGCGAGGCCATTTCACGCGGTCATCGGCGGCGCGAAGATATCGGGCAAGCTCGAGGTGCTCGAGGTGCTGCTCGCTCGCTGTCAGGCCGTGCTGGTCGGCGGCGGCATGGCCAACACCTTTCTCGCTGCCAAAGGCCACGAGCTCGGCACCAGCCTGGTCGAGGAGGACCAGCTGGACAACGCTGAGCGAATCATGGGCGAGGCGCGTCGCAAGCGCGTGCGGTTGATGCTGCCCGCTGACGCGGTGATCGCGCCGCAGATCCACCGCCGCGCCAGGACGAAGATCGTGGCGCTCAACGAGATCCCGAAGGACCAAATGGTGGTCGACATCGGTCCGGCAACGCTGAGGCTGTTCACCGAACACCTCGCCAAGGCGAAGACGATCTTCTGGAATGGACCGATGGGGGTCTTCGAGATGCCGCAGTCGGCGGATGGCACGAACGGGATGGCGCGCTTCCTGGCGAAGCGCACGTCCGCGGGAGTCGTCACCATCGTCGGAGGCGGCGATTCGGTAGCCGCGGTCGACCAGCTCGGTCTGGTCGAGCGGATGACGCACGTCAGCACCGGCGGCGGTGCGTCCCTGGAGTTCATCGAGGGCCGGACGCTCCCCGGCGTGGCGGCGCTCCTGCCGGCGGGCGCCACCGTCACCTTCGCGCAGGAGGACACATGACCACGCTCATCGAGGATGTCATCGGTCGCGAGGTCCTCGACTCGCGCGGCAACCCGACCGTCGAGGTCGACGTGTTCCTCGATGGCGGCGCGGTCGGCACCGCCATGGTGCCTTCCGGTGCATCGACCGGCGCCCACGAGGCCGTCGAGCTTCGGGACGGCGACAAGGCCCGCTATGGAGGCAAGGGCGCTCTCACCGCCGTGCGCCATGTCAACGAGTCGCTGCGACCGGAGCTGATGGGCGTCGACGCCCTCGACCAGGTGAGCGTGGATCGCCTCCTCATCTCCCTCGACGGGACACCGAACAAGTCGAAGCTCGGTGCCAACGCGTTGCTCGGCGTGAGCCTGGCGGTTGCCCACGCGGCGTCCGAGGCGGTCGGGCTGCCGTTGTATCGGTATCTGGGTGGCGCGGGCGCACGCACGCTGCCGGTGCCATTGGTGAACATTCTCAACGGCGGCAAGCACGCCATCAATTCGACGGACTTCCAGGAGTTCATGATCGTGCCGCTCGGGGCGCCGACGTTCCGCGAGGGCCTGCGCTGGGCGGCAGAGACATTCCACGAGCTCGGCTCGCTGCTCCACGACGAGGGACTGGCGACCACGGTAGGCGACGAAGGCGGGTACGCGCCCAGCCTGGGGAGCAACGAAGATGCGATTGCTGCCGTGCTCACCGCGATCGAGCGCGCCGGATACGCGCCCGGGGAACAGATCGCGATTGCGCTCGACCCGGCGATGACCGAGCTGTACGGCGAAGGACGCTACAGCCTCGAGCGCGAGGACCGCATCCTCAGCGGGCCCGAGCTCATCGACTTCTGGGCCGATTGGGCCGATCGCTACCCGATCATCAGCATCGAGGATGGCCTGGCCGAGGACGATTGGGAAGGATGGGCGCAGCTCACCGAGCGGCTGGGCGATCGGCTCCAGCTCGTTGGCGACGATCTCCTCGTCACGAACACCGAGCGCCTGGGGCGAGCCATTCGCGAGCGCTCCGCCAACAGCATTCTGGTCAAGCTGAACCAGATCGGCACTCTGACCGAGACGATCGAGGCCATCGAGATGGCGCAGCGCGCCGGGTGGACGGCCGTCATCAGCCACCGGTCGGGCGAGACGGAGGACACCACCATCGCCGACCTGGCGGTGGCGCTCAACACCGGCCAGATCAAGACCGGCTCCACCAGTCGTTCCGAGCGCATCGCGAAGTACAACCGTTTGCTGCGGATCGAGGAGGAGCTCGGCGACGCCGCGGAGTACGCCGGCGTTCGCGCCTTCGCCGAGCATCGCGGATGAATGACGAGGCGCTCAA
>JACDHU010000338.1 GCA_013820865.1 Chloroflexota bacterium | reverse complement strand
GACCAGCGCCGACCGGGCATCAGGCGTCCGGTGAACTCGTCGACGATGATCACCTCGCCGTCCTTGACGACGTAGTCACGGTCCTTCTGGTACAGCACCTGGCCCTTGAGGGCCTGCTCGAGGTGGCGGGCGAGGCTGAAGTCATCGGCGAACATGTTCTCGACGCCGAGCCATTGCTCCATCTTGTCGGTCCCGGCCTCGGTGATCGCGACCTGCTTGAACTTCTCGTCGACGACGTAGTCCTCCTCCGCCTTCAGGCGTGGCACGAGGCGAGAGAACTGCTGGTACTTATCGCCGGATTCCTCGGCGTTGCCGCTGATGATGAGCGGCGTGCGCGCCTCGTCGATGAGGATGTTGTCCACCTCGTCCACGATCGCGAAGTAGTGCGCGCGCTGCACTCGCGCCGCGAGTTCGACGACCAGGTTGTCGCGCAGGAAGTCGAACCCGAATTCGTTGTTCGTCCCATGCGTGACGTCCGCGGCGTACGCCTCCTGGCGCGTCACCGGTCGCAGGTCTCGAAGCTTCTCGTCGGTGGCCGGGAACGTCGGATCGAACAGGTAGGCGCCCTGGTGCTGGATGGAGCCGACGCTCATGCCGAGCCGATGGAAGACGGAGCCGATCCATTGGGCATCGCGTTTGGCGAGATAATCGTTGACGGTGATCACGTGCACGCCACGCCCGACGAGGCCGTTGAGGAAGGCGGCCAGCGGGCCGACGAATGTCTTGCCCTCGCCCGTTTTCTGCTCGGCGATCGATCCGCGGTGGAGCACGACGCCGCCGATGAGCTGCACGTCGTAGTGACGCTTCCCGAGCGCACGAACCATCGCCTCCCGGACCGAAGCGAAGGCCTCCGGCAGGATTTCGTCGAGTGCCTCGTTGATCTGCTTCAACTCGGTCTCGCGTTGCTGCTTCAGCCGATCCGCCAGGCGAGCAGCGTCGGCGCCGGCCAGCGCGGAGTTGGCGGCATCCTCGTCGGGATCGGTCTCGCGCAGCTCGATGGGCGTGAGGATGTCGCCGACGCTCGCGCGCAGGCGTGCTCGAAGCTCATCGGTCTTGGACGCCAGGGCCTCGTCGGAAAGGGCCTGGATCTCCGGCTCGAGCGCATTGATGCGGTCGATGATCGGCTGGAGGGCGCGGATCTCGCGGTCGTTGGAGTCCCCGAGACGGGAAAAGAACTTGAACATCGGGACGCGGAGTATAGCCCGCACGCCTCAATTCGCCCGAATCAGCGCCCGGTGAGCGCTTCGCCCTGGTACGCCATCTTGCCGCCGATGATGGTCGCCGCCACCTCGAGCGCAGGCGTGAGCAGTACGAGATCGGCGATGGCGCCGGGTCGCAGCGCCCCGCGTTCGTGACCGATGCGGAGGAGGCGCGCCGGCGTCGCCGTCACCGCTTTGACCGCGGCCCGCGCCGATCCGGTTACGGTCGCAAAGCCGCGGACGCAGGCATCCAGGCCGGCGGCGCTGCCGGCCAGTGTCCCATCTGCCAGGCGTACGGCGCCATCGCTGACGTGCAGGACCTGGTCGCCAAGCCGATGCGCACCATCGCGCGTATCGAGCACGGCGACGGCATCGCTGACGAGTGAGATTCGTCCGGGCGCAAGCCGGCCGATGAGTCCAAGCATCAGCGGGTCGAGGTGATGACCATCGGCGATGACCCCGAGCGTGACCCGATCGTCCGCCAGCAGCGCGCCGGCGGCACCGGGGGCGCGGTGGTTCATGGGCGGCATGGCATTGAACAGGTGGGTTGCGTAGCGAGCGCCCGCGTCGATCGCGGCGAACGTCGTGACTGCATCAGCATCGGTGTGACCTACAGACACCACCACGCCTTTCGCATGGGCGAAACCGATGACCTCCATGGCGCGTGGAAGCTCCGGCGCCATGGTGAGGATCCGCAGCGCGCCGGACCGGACCCAGGCGCCGACCTCTTGGGGGTCTGGCGTGCGCAGGTGGCCAAGGTCATGCGCGCCGCGACGCGCGGGCGCGAGGTACGGGCCTTCGATGTGCAGCCCGAGGGCGACGGCACCGTCATGCGGTTGATCCGCGCCCGCAACCCAGGCGGCGAGCGCCGCGTCGACGCTCCCGCGTGCCGAGCTGACGATGGTCGGCAGGAAGCTCGTTACGCCGTGGGCGGCGAGCATTGCGCCAACGTCCCACATGGCTGCCGGATCAGCGGTGAAGTCGCGTGCCCCGATCCCGTTGATCTGGAGCTCGATGAATCCAGGGACCGCCGCGAGGCCTCGAGCGTCCAGCTGGTTGATCCCAGCGTCGGCGTCCGCACGCGCCTCGGCCTCCGCGTCAATGGCGACGATCCGATCGCCCATGATGAGTAC
>JACDHU010000074.1 GCA_013820865.1 Chloroflexota bacterium | reverse complement strand
TCGAGACCTTCTACAACCCACGCCGTCGCCACTCGGCCCTCGACTACCTGTCGCCGGCCGACTTCGAGAGGAGGTACCGTTCGCAGACGATCACTGCCGCCTAACCGTCGACCGTCCACGGAGCGGGTCAACTTCACACGGCTCACTCGTGAATCGCTGGTAGGACCACCTGCTCAGTCCCCCGTGTTGGCGTTCGGGAGGGTCGCGCTCGGTGACCGCCCGGTCTCCGTGGACGTAGACGATCGCGCCTCCCGGCCAGGCGGCCACAGACAGCGCCCCGAATCCGGCCAGCGTCAAAGCGAACCCGATCCCCGAGATGATCTGCTTCCTCCGGTCAAAGAATCCGATGACGGCCGCGATGGTGAGGAGGCCGATGATCGAGCAGCTGGCAGCAGAGGTTGCGCCGGCTGTGCGCGACGCCCTTCGATCCGTGGGGGTCACACCTAGAACCGTGGAGAGCAACGCCTGATGACCGCACCCCGATTCGTCGAGCTCAACCACGTCATTCGCGACGGGCTGATCACCTATCCGGGGTTGCCGGCACCCAGCATCGGGGTCCATCTCAGCCGCGAAGCATCGCGGGAACGGTACGCGCCCGGTACAGAGTTCGAGATCGGTCACATCGCCATGGTCGGTAACACCGGCACCTATCTCGACACCCCGTATCACCGATATGCCGATGGGTATGGCCTCGACGAGCTGCCACTCGAGCGCATTGCCGGCGTGCGCGGCATGGTGGTCGATGCGACCGGGCCGGCGATCGGGGCGGCGCCGTTCGTGGGGCTCGAGCTCCGCGGCCGCGCGGTGCTGATCCGCAGCGGCTGGTCGCGACACTTCGGAACCGATGCATACGGAGATCCTGAGCACCCGTACGTCGCAGTTGACGCGGTCGAGCTGCTCGTCGCGGCCGCCCCCGCCCTGGTGGGCATCGACTCGGTGAACATCGACGGCACTGCCAGCGGCGAGCGCCCGGCGCACAGCCGGCTGCTGGCGGCCGGCATCCCGATCGTCGAGCATCTGACGGCGCTCGATGGGCTGCCGCTCGAGGGGTTCACGTTCTTCGCCGTGCCGCTCAGGATTGCGGGTATGGGAACCTTCGCCGTGCGAGCATTTGCCATACTCGATGAGGACGCCTGAGACGCAGGGAGGCGCAGCCGCATGGTGGACGATGACGGCGAGGTGACCAGGAACCGCTTCGTCGTCTGGGACAAGCAGGACGCGGGCTGGGGAACCGAGGCCGTGGAGGTCTCGCTGGCGGCGGACCGCTTCACCGCCAGCGGCGTGGCGATCGGTTGGGATCCGGTCGCCTACCGGCTCAGCTACACGCTCGAGACCGGTGCCGGATGGATCTCCACCCGCTTGGTGGCCGCGACCCGCGGCGAGGGCTGGCAGCGGCGACTCGATCTGCGGCGCTCGGCCACCGGTACCTGGACGGTGACGACCGAATTGAAGGGAGAGGTCAAGATGCCGCAGCCGGGCGGCGATGTGAGCGCGTTCGCCTCGGCGCTCGACTGCGACCTGGGCCGCTCGCCGCTGACCAACTCGATGCCGGTGCTGCGCCACGACCTGCTGCGGTGCGACGAGACCCTTGAGTTCGTGATGGCCTGGGTCTCGGTTCCCGATCTCGCGGTGGTGGCTTCGGCGCAGCGATACTCGACCGTGCCCCGGCGGGCGGCCGAGCCGCGCCGCATCGAGTACACCTCAATCCAGCGCGACTTCGTTGCCGAACTGACCTTCGATCGCGACGGGTTGGTGATCGACTACCCGCACCTCGCGCAGCGCGTTGAGTCAGCCTGAGGTCTCGCCATCCCGCCGGACGCTCAGATCGAACGAGATGCCCGGCTCGATGCCCCAGCTGCCAATCCAGTCCGGCCTGATGCGAAGGAGCGGCGGTACGGAGCCAGGTGGTCGCTCGTCCGGGGATCATGCTTCCAAGTGCGTCGTCAGTGGGCAGCTTTTCGAGCGGCCGCCTTACCGACACGGCCTAGCCAAGTTCAGTAACCGGTTCGGATGCTCATGTCACGCGCGATCGGAAGTTGGAGACTCCAGCCACTGCTCGCGCTCGGCGCGCCTGACGAGATCGACGCGGGTGGAAGCGTCGAACTTGACGTACAGCTTCGAAAGATGTGCCTCGACCGTCTTGCGTGAGATGTTGAGATCGGTCCCGATCTCGTCATTCGACCGCCCAGCCACGAGCCTGTCGATAACTTGTCGGTCGCGCTCCGACAGTGTCAGTTGCTTGGCGGCCCCCGTCTTGCGCACGAGGTCTGGGTCAAATGCCCATCCACCGGCCGCCACGGTAGTGACTGCACCCAGCAGCTCACTCGTGGGCGCCGTCTTCAGGATGTAGCCCGAAGCTCCCAGCCTCAGCGCGGCATCGACGTATTGAACGAGGTCGAAAGACGACACGATCAGGAACGCCGGAGCGGGATCAATGTCGGCGACCTTCCTCATCAGGTCGAACGCCGTCCCGTCCTCGAGGCGAACGTCTACCACGACGACGTCTATCGGTCGGGAGCGCAGGAAACCTTCGGCTTGGACCACTGACGGCACGACCGCGACGACATGGTTCTCCTCAGCCCCTTCGATGGTCATGCGTATGCCGCTCGCGACGATCTCAGTGTCCTCGACGATGAGTAGATGCGTCATCGCGGCTTGGTCCAGTGGAGCCTGAGGACGGTACCGTGGGGGGTCGCGCGCCCGATCTCGAATGCCGCGCCGATGAGGGTGGCGCGCTGGGACATCGATACCAGACCCACGTGGCCGGCAAGCATCGCCTCTCGCGCGGCGCCGTCGGGCAGGCCTATCCCGTCATCCTCCACCGTCGCAATCACCTCAGTGGGTGTCACGTGGGCCGCGACCTCAATCGATCCCGCGCCGGAGTGTCGTCGCGCGTTGTCGACCGCTTCCTGAACCACGCGAAACACGGCAAGCTCGATGTCCGCCGGCGCACGCTCAGCCAGTGGATCCTCGGGATAGACCGCCGCACTGAAATTGATGTGTGGGGCCGTGGCCGCAGCCTGGTCAACGACAAAGGCGATCGCGGCGGATAATCCGAGATCATCGAGCACCGGCGGTCGTAGCTCGGTGGTGACGCGACGAATGTGCCCCGCGGCACGGCGCAGAAGCTCAGCCTCTGCCTCCGTGCCCGGACGCTGGTCAAGCTGGCGTATCGCGGCGGCGATCTCCTGAAGCGGCTCATCATGGAGATCGCGGGCTATGCGCCCGCGCTCATCTTCGACCGCTCGGAGGCTCGCAGTCCCGCGCACATCACCGAGTATCAATTGGTCGATCGTGTCCGCCATCCGGCGGCGGAGCCGCGGGTACAAGAGCACCAGACCAAACGCGACAGCGATAAGGAGGAGCAGCGGTGCCTCCACGATCATGGCGACAAAGACGCTCATAGCGAGCGCAGCCGCGATCGCGACGAGGTCTGCCACGCGCCCGCTCTCGAGCGTCAGCAGCCTGCCCCGCCAGCGAGACCAGTCGGCGAACCCGACGACCATGGCGACGAGGCCAGCGGCCATGGTGCCGTCTGCAAGAGCATCGGCCAGGTCGAAGATTGGCCAGGCAAGGTAGCGACCGGAGAGCCAGACGGTCGCGGCTGCGATAGGCGCCACAAACATGATCGCCTGCACCCGAGGCGTTGCGCCCCAGCCGGCCAACCACACGGCCACTCCGACGAGTGCGCCGACCACCACGGCCGAGCTGAGCACATCGGACCCGGTCAGCGGTATTACCTGGGCGCTGATCGCGAGGGAGATCACGGCGAGTCCAACGGCCATTGAAAACCGCCTGAGGATGATCCAAGCCAGGGTCGCCAAGAGAAGCGCCCCAAGGCTGGGCCACACGGCAGCTCGCAGATCAGCAAGAGCCGCTTCGTAGGACGTCGCGTACGTCGTTTCTCCGTCTCTGGTTTCGAGCCGCCACTCCATCGGGTCAGATCCGCTCCTGAGCGCGATCACTGATTGTCCTGGCCGGATGCCATGGCCCCATACCGGCCCACCCGGCAGGACCCAGTCCACTTCGGATTGCGAGGCTGAAAGCCTCACTGCCGGCTGTGGCGGGCCCCAGCCCGTTTCCGCCAGTGATGCGGCCGCGAACACGATCGCAGCGACCATCGTTGCGAAACCTCCTAAGCGCAACGCCATCGTCGCCGACTCCATGCATCACCGTGAGTAGGCAAAACCCTAACGTCCGCGCGGGTAGTCCCTGATTCCCGGCGCGCAGACGCTCCCCAAGGATGGCTGACAGAGGGAGGTGCCGTCATGCGCTTGGGTTATGTCGCTGTGATATTGGGAGTCGCGCTCATCGTTGCTGGTGCACCGCCGGTGCACGCGACCGAGCAGGTCCCCATGGATCGTCCGGGCTCCGTGCTGCTGGACGGCGTGCTCAGTGACCTCGAGACAGCTAGCCAACATCACTGCCATGACATAGGTGTGGCATTACTCACCTGCTTTCGATCGGCCAGCGCTCGCGATCACGAAGCGGGCACCACGCTTACCACCGTAGCGCTGAATATTGACGACGATCAGGCGGTCGCCTCCTCGTCGAGCGGTTACGTGGTGGCATGGGAGCTCATGACTTACGCCGGCAGCTCTGTCGTGTTGAGCCAGAACTACTCGAACCTTGGCACGATCGGTTGGAACGACAGGATCAGTTCGTACAAGGTCTACACCACCGGCTCGGGCACCTTCTACGAGCATACCTTCTACGCTGGCCGGACACAGCAGTTCTGTTGCTACGCTCAGGTGTCCAGCGTTGGCACCCTGAACAACACGTTCAGCGCGTTCTACCTCCCGTAATCCCGGTGCTTGACCGTGGGCGTCATGCTAGGACCGATGCCCGGATGGCGACCTCGCCCGCCCGACCATCGCTGGCCAGGACTCCGCGGCCCCTGCATCCCGATCGCTGGCCTGGTCTTGGTGCTGGTGAGCAACGGCTGTGCTCCCGAGAGCACTGCTCCGCCGCCGGCTCCGACTGCCACACCAGTTTCGCCGGCCGCTGCAGCGTCTCTGTGCGAGCGTCTAACGATGGAGGCGATCGAGAAGGCAACGGGAAACCCAGCGGACGAGATCGTCGAGGTAAGCACGCCGACGATCTGCGCATTTCGGATCGGAGACGGCGAAGCTTCACATGACGCGAGCATCCGGTTCGAGGATGTCTTCGCAAGTCTCGATAGCGTGAAAGCGTCCTTCACCGAGGGTGAGTCTTCCGAAGTCGCGGCCCGGCCGAGTTACTGGGCACCCGGACTCCACACCATGTGGGTGCACAGTGGGGACTCGCTGATCGCGGTCCAGCTCCTCCACGCTGACTTGGAGGAGGCTGCCGCCCTCGAGTTGGCGGAACGACTGGCCGCGGTCGCTGTGCACCAGCTGGCCCCCTAAGTGGTGCCCACACACGTTGTCGACATCAGAGAGGCTCGCTGCACCGTGTGGGTTGTCCAAGATCCGCACGGACAGGAGACTCGCGCGGCACCTGCTAGAGTCAAGGTGACGGGCGCCAGTCGACTACCGGCTACGCGCGAACGTGCTGCCGTTCTGGGTCGACGTCAAGTTGCGCCGCTTCGGCCCGCGCTGGATCGCGTTGGCCGAGTTGGCCGGCTAGATGTTGCGCCTTGGCATGTCCGCCCAGCAAGCCGCAGCGGCTGCGCTCGCGGCACGATAGAGGGCGCCGGCGCGATCCAGTTCGGACCGATCTCGCCTGAGATTGCGGCGTCTCTTCCAAAGTAGCGTGGAGTTGTCGGGTCCGCATACGACAGCCAGCTCTACAACGTCAGAGCACCGTACATGCAGGTGAACTCTTCCCGGAACCTGTCAACCCGGGTGAGACACCAGGCTCGTCGGATTACTGAGTTTGCACCTCCTTCGCGAGTGGCTTGTTGATCCAGACCGCCCTCGATCGTCATTGGACGCGCGGTTTTCGGCTCTTTGGGTCTACTTCACGCCCAGCACCACGGCCCCGAGCTTGGCCGGGCCGGCCGAGGAGGACCTGGATGCCGATTCCGGCTCCAAACGCCTGGTAGCGCTGATCCAGCAGGGCGCCGCCGTCTGGGACGTCACGGCTGCTTCTCGGCAGGCCGTCAAACGCAGCTATCACCAGGCGCTCGAGGTGGCAACCGATGTGCCCGCAGAGCGTGAGCGGGAGATCAGCTGAAGTGGGCAACGCCGGCACAATCTCCGAGGCGCGCCTGAAAGTGCCAGCCTCACTGTCGCTTGAGGACGACCAACTGGCGCTATTCGTATTGAACGTCGGCGACGGCGACGCGCTGATCGTTCGCTTCCCTGTCGAACACGGCTCGCCAAGCTACGCCGTCGTCGACAGCTTCCTGGGGCCGAAGACGATCGGGCTCCTGAACGATCTGCAACCAGGCCCGATACGCTTCGTGTGCGCGACTCATCCGCACTTCGATCACATACGCGGGCTGAGAGCGGTGCTACGTCGGTTTCGTGGTCAGGTCACCGAGTTTTGGGACTCTGGGTTCCGGTACACGTCGACTACCTATCGCGCCCTCCTTGAGGAGGTCATGGATCAGGCGCGCGAAGGACTACGTTTCGTGAGGCCCACCTCGGGCTACGAATTGTTCCATGCGGGCGCCATGATCACCGTCCTGTCGCCTTCAATTCAGCTGCGCAATCGGTACGACACCCATGGCGTTGACGTCAACAACTCCTCGATCGTGCTGCGCATCAGCTACCCGGCGCGGCGACCGAGTGAGGACTATCCGGCCAAAGTCGGGCAACTGCCCGATCCTCCGCCAAAGGGGCGGACAATCATCCTCGGGGGCGATGCGCAGACGGACGCCTGGGGCCAGGTGATGCAGGAGTTCCCACACCTGGCGCGGGACGACAAGAACTGGGCGCGCCAGATCGGAGCAGGCGGTGGCGCGCAGCCGCTGGCCTGCGACCTGTTCAAGGTGGCGCACCATTCCTCCAAGCGAGGGATAAATCTGGAGCTGCTCGAACGCTTCGGCGACCGCACGGGAGCAGGGCCCAGCAAGGGACCGCGCTGGCTCGTCTCTTCTTGTGCGTCCGAATCGGACTCCTCCTACGGCTTTCCCCACACGGTCACGCATGCCCTCATGCGCGAGGTCCGCGACCCGCAGGCGCAGAAGGGCGGGACCCACCCCCCGGACGATCAACTGGGCATTCATTTCACCTCGCAGCGGCTCGATCCGGGGCCAGGTGCAGCTGGTTCGATCGCCTACGTCATCGGCGGCGATGCCTCAGCTCAGCTCTTTCGCTTCGGCGACGAAGTCGGCGAAGACCTTGATCTGACCGCGGCCCGCCGAGCTAGCTAGCGGCTTTCTGCCGGATGCCGGCAGAGTGCCGCCCGGAAGCTCCATCCTAGGATGGCCCCGGAGTCGTTGCTCAGGAGGAGCGCAGCAGTCCGTCGCCGCCGCCGCGCTCCTCCTGAGTGCCGCCCAAGTGGTAGCAGTAGCGCGTGGTGGTCGGTGAGCCGCTGGCCGGCGTGGACACCGCCTCGGTCGCTTTGCCCTTGCCGTCGTAAGCGAGTTCAACAGCCGCCCTCGAAGCCTGGACCACATCGCCGAGCGCTGCTAAGAGTTGGTGTAACAGCAGATCCGGCCAGCACACGCAATGGCCACCGAGTCATCCTCACGACGTTGGAGTTAGCAACCGACGTCGAATGAGAGGTAGGACCCGATGGCCGATGACAGGATGGCCGCC
>JACDHU010000073.1 GCA_013820865.1 Chloroflexota bacterium | reverse complement strand
CGGCCGACCCCTCCAATGACAGGCGCTCGAGCCGAAGGACCTCTTCGCGCACCTCGTCGAATTCCAGTCGGAGTTCCTTCACCTCCGCATCCGCGTCGGCAGAACTTCCCCCGACGATGAGGCTCAGTGCTCGACGAACCGTGGGCTCTCGCAGTTTGCTCAAGGTGACGTTCTCGATGTAGGCGTCAGTGTCCGCGCCCTTGATCCAAACACGGCCGCAGGCTTCGTCGTGATAGGCATCATTGACGCATCCATAGGTCCAGTAGCCCGGACCATGGCTCTTGCCGGACTGACCCTTGGCGCGAAGTACACCGGCACATAGACCACAGAGCATGAGCCCCGTTAGTAGGTGCCGGGGCTTACCGCCTCGATCGTGCTTACGACGGCTGGGGTCGAGCAGCACGCGGCGGACTGCATCCCACGTTTCGCGGTCGAGAATAGGGGCAATCCAAGGTCGGCCCTCATCGTCCTTGCCGATCTGAACAGTCTCTTCTCCGGCCATCATGCGACCGCCGACCATCCTCGGGCTCGTGATCATTTTGATCCAAGCCCGGTGCCGCCACAGCGATCCTTTACGGGTTCTCACACCCCTGTCTCGCCAGTCACGCAGGATCGTCCGCACTCCTTGTCCAGCGATGATGCGGTCAGCTCCCTCGCGGATCAGCGCGACTTCCTTGGGGGCCGTCGCACGCCATCGCGTCCCGTCGAGGTGGCCGAACGCAGGAGGCGAACCGGTAAACCGCCCCTTCTTCATCGACTCTTGTCGGTGGCGTCGGACGCGGGAGCTGATTTGGAGACTCTCCCATCGGCCGAAGAGCACCAACTGCCGGAAGAGCATCTTGCCCAACTCCGTTTCCGAGTTGATGCCGTCGCAGGTGTAGATGGTTGCGATCGGAGTAACCGAGTCGGCTTTCGACGCGGAGATCAGCGCCTCGGCGTCCTTGGGTTTGCGAGCCAGCCGCTCCGCACGCCAAGCGATGACATGGGCTATCTCGCCCGCCTGTATGTCCTCGATGAGCTGCTTGAACCCAGCGCGTTCCTTGTCCTCATCGAATGCACTGCCGCCCTCGCGGTAGAACCGAATGCGCTTGGCGCCGAACTCATGAGCACGAGCAAGGCAATCCGCAACCTGCCGCTCGACGCCAGGAGTCAGTTGCCGCTTGGCCTCGTCCTCCCCGCTGTCGGAAATGCGTGCGTAGATCGCCCACCAACTATCGGTTGGGCTGGCGTCGGGGGCCACCCATTCGGTCTCTGAGCTGGCGTTGCGTGCCGGCAGCATTGAGTGTGCGACCATCGACAAGACTCTCCCCGCTCTGTCGCATCGGGTCGATAGGAACTCCGGATCGTCTGAGGCCGGACTATCTGGAAGTGATGCGACCAACGACCAGACCATCTACGCCTGGCGCTTGGCCGACGTCCGCCGCATATTGCGGTTCAGTTCCGACTACCCGTCTGCGCATCGGGTCATGCTTGCGACGAACTACCGGTGTCCAGCGTCCGTCATCGCCGCCTCCGCCCGCATGGTCGCGGTCAACCGCGAGCGCTTCGCCAAGCCGATTCGCGCGCCCTCCGGTTCGCCTGTGTCCAGCAACTCGATCAGCGCCTGGAGCACGGCCGACCCTTCATGGCCCGATGCGATGGCCCGGTTTGCCGCCACCGAAGACGCTGCCGGTCGCTCGCTCTGCTTCCTGTCCCGCACGCGCGGCGAGCTGATGCCGGTCCTGCTGGCCCTCGTTCGGGCCGGCGTCCGCCACACGACGGCGATTTCCCCGCTCGTCGAAGCCTCGTCCGTCGTCGAGATGACGAATGCCGCCCGCGACAGCGACGACCGTGACCACCCCTTCCATGTCCTGAGGCGCCTTCGCACGGCCCGGGGCTGGGATCGCGGAAGCCCTGCCGGAGACCTCCTGACCGATGACGACCACGCCGCGATCGACGCACTGCTGGGTTGGACAACCGGGTTCGCCACGACCGATGCGTTCCTGGCCGCCTACGACGCGGCCCGGTCCCGCATCGCCGGCCTGCGCGATCCTGAAGCGCCGGTCGAGCTGGGCACCGTGCACGCCTCGAAGGGCCGCGAGTGGGAGACCGTCGTCCTCGTCAGCTTCGAGGCCGATTCGATGCCGAACCGACGCTCACTGGCGGACACCGACGATCCTGATCGCGCGATGGAAGAGGAACGCCGCCTGGCCTACGTCGCGCTGACCCGGGCGACACGCCACCTGGTCCTTGCCTTCGACCCGTCCCGTCCTTCGCCATTCCTGGCCGAGATGGGATTCGCCGCGCAGCAGGCCCACGCGAAATGATCGCCGCGCTCAGGGGCTGGCGGTGACCGCTTCGCGCCGTCGACGCCGAGGTGCAGGATCCGGTGCGGATTCAGCCAGGCTAAGCACACGGGCCAGGTATCGGCCCGTGTACGACGCTGCGACCTGCGCGACCTGCTCGGGCGTTCCGGCGGCCACGAGCCGGCCGCCCTTGTCACCGCCCTCGGGACCGAGGTCGATCACCCAGTCGGCGGTCTTGATGACGTCGAGGTTGTGCTCGATGACGACGACCGTGTTCCCGCTCTCCACGAGCCGCGAGAGGACCTGGAGCAGGCGCGCGACGTCGTCGAAGTGGAGGCCTGTCGTCGGCTCGTCGAGGATGTAGAACGTCTTGCCGGTCGCCCGCTTGGAAAGCTCAGTGGCCAGCTTCACCCGCTGCGCCTCGCCACCGGACAACGTCGTGGCCGGTTGGCCGAGGTGAACGTAGCCCATGCCCACATCGGTCAGCGTCTGGAGCTTGTTGCGAATAGACGGCACGGCGTCGAAGAACTTCAACGCCTCTTCGACCGTCATCTCCAGGATCTCGGCGACGTTCTTCCCCTTGTAGTGGATCTCGAGCGTCTCGCGGTTGTAGCGCTTTCCCTTGCAGACCTCGCACGGGACGTAGACATCGGGCAGGAAGTGCATCTCGATCTGCACAATCCCCGCGCCCTGGCACGCCTCGCAGCGACCGCCCTTGACGTTGAAGCTGAAGCGCCCGGGCTTGTAGCCACGCAGCCGAGACTCGGGCACGGCCGCCAGCATCTCGCGAAGCGGACTCCAGAGCCCCGTGTACGTCGCCGGGTTCGAGCGCGGCGTGCGACCGATCGGTGACTGATCGATCTCGATGACCTTGTCGATCAGCTCGATCCCCTCGATCCGATCGTGCTTTCCGGCGGGCTCGCGTGAGCCCCAGATGCGCTGCGCCAGCGCGGGATGCAGGATCTGCGTCACTAGGCTCGATTTGCCGGAGCCGCTGACGCCGGTCACCGCCACGAACCGACCGAGCGGGAACGCGACATCGATCCCCTTGAGATTGTTCTCGCGCGCGCCGCGCACCATGATCGCCTCGCCCTTGCCGTTGCGCCGCCGATTCGGCACCGGCACGGACTTCTCGCCGCGCAGGTAGGCACCGGTGATCGATCGGCGGTTCTGGAGCAGCCCGTCGAGCGATCCGGAATGGATGAGCCGTCCACCGTGCTCCCCGGCCGCCGGACCGATATCGATCACCCAGTCCGCCGACCGGATCGTCTCCTCGTCATGCTCGACGACGAGCAGCGTGTTCCCGAGATCACGCAGCCGCACCAGCGTGGCAATCAGCCGATCGTTGTCGCGCTGGTGCAAACCGATGGATGGCTCGTCAAGGATGTACAGGACGCCCATGAGGCTCGAGCCGATCTGGGTGGCCAGCCGGATCCGCTGCGCCTCTCCCCCGCTCAGTGTCCCGGATGCGCGATCCAACGTCAGGTAGTCGAGACCAACATCCACCAGGAAGCCAAGCCGCGCCCGAATTTCCTTCAGCACCTGGCGGGCGATATGGTTCTCGCGCTCGTTCAGGCGCGCCGGAAGCGCGTCGTACCAGGCCAGTGCATCGGTCACCGATCGGCGGGTCGTCTCAATCACGTTTCGGCCGGCAATGGTGACCGACAGCGACTCGGGCTTCAGCCGCATGCCGCCGCAGGTCGGGCACGGCTTGTTCGTCATGTAGCGCTCGAAGTCGGCGCGCATCGTGTCCGATCCCGTCTCACGGTGCCGTCGGGTCAGGTTCGGGATGATCCCTTCGAACGTCGTTCTGAACGTATGGGTGTTGCCATTGCGCGCCCGATACTTCACGCCGATCCGCTCGCCACGGTTGCCGTACAGCAGGATCTTGCGCGCCTTATCCGACAGGTCGCGCACGGGCACATCGGTCCGGAAGCGATAGTGCTCCGCAACCGCATCGAGGATCTTGCTGAACCAGCTCTCGGTGGCCGCCATGCGACGCCAGGGCAGAACCGCTCCTTCGTCGACGCTGAGCTCATCGTTGGGAAGGACGAGGTCGGGATCGATCTCAAGTCGAGCCCCGAGACCGGTGCAGTCCGGACAGGCCCCGTGCGGCGAGTTGAAGCTGAAGTTGCGCGGCGCGAGCTCATCGAACGATCCTCCGTGCTCGGGGCACGCGTACTTCTCACTGAAGAGGCGATCCGCCTCCTTCGGAGGTGCATCCGGCAGGTTGAGGAGCAGGAGTCCCTCCGACAGGCGCAGCGCGGTCTCGATCGAGTCGGCCATGCGCGTCGCATCCGGGCGTTCTGCGCCGTCGTCATCGGTCTGACGAACGACCAGGCGATCCACCACGACCTCGATCGAATGCTTGAACTTCTTGTCGAGTTTGATCTCCTCGTCCAGGTCGCGCAGCTCCCCGTCCACGCGGACGCGCACGAATCCCGCCTGCTTGGCGCCAGCCAGGAGTTTCTCGTGCTCCCCCTTGCGATCCCGGACGAGCGGAGCCATGAGCATGATGCGAGTGTTCTCGGGAAGCCGATAGACCTGGTCGACCATCTGCTCGACGGTCTGGCGCTCGATCTCGCGTCCACACACCGGGCAATGCATGCGGCCGATGCGAGCGAACAGCAGCCGAAGGTAGTCGTAGATCTCGGTGACGGTTCCGACGGTGCTGCGCGGATTCTTGCTGGTGCCCTTCTGGTCAATGCTGATGGCCGGACTGAGCCCGTCGATCTGGTCGACGTCCGGCTTCTCCATCTGCCCCAGGAACTGTCGCGCGTAGGCACTCAGCGACTCAACGTAGCGACGCTGACCCTCGGCGTAGATGGTGTCGAACGCGAGGCTCGACTTGCCCGAGCCGGAGAGCCCTGTGATCACGATCAGCTGATCGCGCGGCATCTCCACGTCGATATTCTTGAGGTTGTGTTCGCGAGCACCGCGAACCACGATCTTGTCTGAGGGCATCGGACGATCATCGTAGCAGGAACTGGACCGATGCGAACGCCTGTTCGGTTTCGCTCGATGCCGGACGTATACCCAGGACCATCGGCGGAAGATTGGGCGGAGCGGTCGCGTCAGAGGTGGATTAGACGGGTTGTCGTCGAGATTCGAGGCGCGCATGGTACTGGGAGATCGGTACGGGGATGCCGACGGGGGGAACCAACGGAGCGTGAGCCGGCCGATCCGGGGGAACATCGGCCGGCTCACATCCACTTTGTGGGGCAATCGACCGATGTTCTCGATGGCAGTACGCGGCTACGGTATCGTCATCTGGGACGGTGGCGGGCAATGGCGCATGTTCTGCGTCGACGAATCGCGCGGCGCTATGCTGGCTGCAAGGGTCGAGTCCGCCCTCGACGCCCTCCCACCCTCGGCTGACGAGTGGCAGATCCGCGAGGCACTCCTCTCCATCTCAGGCGCCGGGCTGCTCTCGGCCGATTGCGAGCACGGCCCCGGCGAATGTGACGGCGAGATCGGTATCCCCTGAACGCGGTCGCGCTGCTGCTCGACGGATGACGTATTCCCACCCACGGTTGGCAGTGCTAGCATTCGGCGCCCGCCTGCTGAATCCGTAGCACGTGCTGCCTCCCGATGCCTGACGACCTCGCCATCCATGCCCGCGGTGTGACCCGCGTCTACAAGGCCAAGCCAGAACCCGTGACAGCCCTCGGCGGCGTGGACCTCGATGTCGCACCGGGCGAGTACTTCGGACTGCTCGGGCCGAACGGCGCCGGCAAGACAACGCTCATCAAGATTCTCACGACGCTGCTCATTCCGACGGCAGGCACGGCAATGATTGCCGGGTTCGACGTCGTGACCGAGACGGCCAAGATTCGTCGCGTCATCAACATGGTGTCCGGTGGCGAGCAGTCCGGCTATGGACTCCTCACGGCGCGCGAGCAGCTGTGGATGTTCAGCCAGTTCTACGGCCTCCCCAACCGCGAAGGATGGCGCAAGGTCGACGAGCTGATCGAGATCACCGGCCTCACCGAGCAGAAGGACCAGAAAGTCCGAACCCTTTCGACCGGCCAGCGCCAGAAGCTCAACTTCGCGCGCGGCATGCTCAATGATCCATGGGTCCTGTTCCTCGACGAGCCGACGCTGGGACTCGACGTCGCGGCGGCACGAGATCTGCGCGAGCACACGCTGGCCTGGAAGGCCGCCGCACCCGGCCGGACGCTCCTCCTGACGACCCACTACATGGTCGAGGCCGAGCAGCTCTGCGACCGCATCGCGATCGTCGACCGCGGCATGATCCTGGCGCTCGGGACGCCGGATGAGCTTCGACGGCGCGTGCAGGCCGAGTCAATCTTCCGCATCGAGCTCGACCGCCTGCCGCAGAACGGTGGGCTGGCGGCGCTCACGGACCTTCCCGGCGTCCTCTCGGCGGTGCCGGCGGACGACGACGCGACCGATGCGGCCGGCTCCGATCGCGTGGCCCTCAAGGTCGCGCTGGCCGACGACTCGGCGCTCACCAGCGTCGTGACGGCAGTCGCCGAGCGCGGCTCGCACCTCGTCGGCCTCGCGAAGTCGGAGCCGAGCCTGGAGGACGTCTTTGTGGAGCTCGTCGGCCGCGGTTTCGGCGAGGAAGACGGCAAGGACGACCTCGCATGAATCGATACGCATCGACGACCGCCAAGAACGCGCGCGAAGCGGCCGAGTGGTCGACCGGACGCATCATCCGCTCGAACCTGCGTGCGGTCATCGGTCGCGCCTATCCGCGCGTCATCGGTCTCACGCGCGAGCCATCGTGGCTCTTCTTCGAGATCTTCCTCCCGTTCCTGGCGGTCAGCGCGTTCGTGTTCGTCTATCGCGCGCTCGAGGCGCCCGAGGCATACGTCGGCTTCGTCGTGCTCGGTGGAGCCATGACCGCGTTCTGGCTCAACGTGGTGTGGATGATGGCCGCCCAGTTCTACTGGGAGAAGGACCAGGGCAACCTGGAGCTGTACTTCACTGCGCCGATGCACCTGATGAGCATCCTGGCCGGCATGGCCATCGGCGGCCTCGTGATGACGAGCTCTCGGGCGCTGGCTGTCATCGGCATCGGCTCATTGCTCTACGGCGTGAGCTACGACATCCAGCAACCGTTCCTGCTGGCAGGCGTTTTCCTGCTGACCATGATCCCGCTGTACGGGATGGGGATGCTGTTCGCGTCTCTGTTCCTGCTCTGGGGTCGCGAGGCCTTCCACCTCGCCCAGCTGCTCCAGGAGCCGATCTACTTCCTCGGTGGCGTCAACTTCCCGCTGCGCGCCATCGGACCCGTCGCCGGGGTCGTGATGGCAACCCTGCCGCTCGGGGTCGGGCTCGACGCAATGCGCCAGCTCGTCTTCGCCGACAGCGGGGTGGCGGGCGTGCTGCCGGTGGGCACCGAGGTCCTGATCCTCGCCGTGATGGGGGTCGTGTTCGTCGTGGCCGCGCGGCTGGCGCTCGGGTTTCTTG
>JACDHU010000337.1 GCA_013820865.1 Chloroflexota bacterium | reverse complement strand
CTCGACCTGGTGGCCGGGCCCGACCATCTCGCGCGCCTGCGCGACGCAGCTGCGGATGCGCTCGAGCACGTCCTCGCGGGTAGCGCGCAGCTTGTGGGTGATGTGGATGTCGCTGGTGGCGATGAAAACATGGAGCTGCTTCCTGCGTGCCGGGTCGAGTGCCGCGGCGGCCACGGTCACGTCGGCGGGCACGCAGCGGGCCAGCGCGGCGATGGCCGGGCTGCCCTTCGCCGCTCCGACTTCGGCCGCGATACGTCGCACCGCCTCCGCCTCGCCGGGGGAGGCGGCCGGAAAGCCGGCCTCGATGACGTCGACGCGCAGCCGCGCCAACTGCTTCGCGACGGTGACCTTCTCGTCCACCGTCAGGGCGGCGCCGGGCGTCTGCTCCCCGTCGCGCAGGGTCGTGTCGAAGACGCGAATGGTCCTGGTCATTCGGCGCGCTCCCGCGCGCCAGCCGCGGTTGCGGCGGCCGCTTCAGGGGTCGAGCCGGCGCGGCCGTCATCGGTCCAGCCATCGGGTGCGCTGCGCGGGTTGAGGAAGGCCATGTGGCTGCGCAGCTCGGCGCCGACCTCCTCGATGCGTGACCGCGCGTTCTCGCCACGCATTCTTCGGAACTCGGGGGCGCCATCGGCGCCCTCCGCGATCCAGCGCTTGGCGAACGACCCATCCTGGATCTCGGTCAGGATGCGCTTCATCTCGGCACGGACGCGCTCGTCCACGATGCGCGGGCCCGACACGTAGTCGCCGTACTCGGCGGTATCGCTGATGCTGTAGCGCATGTAGGCCAGGCCGCCCTGGTACATCAGGTCGACGATGAGCTTGAGCTCGTGCATCGTCTCGAAGTAGGCCAGCTCCGGCTGATAGCCGGCGTCGACCAGCGTCTCGAAGCCCGCGGTGACGAGCGATGTCACCCCGCCGCAAAGGACAGCCTGCTCGCCGAACAGGTCGGTCTCCGTCTCCTCGGCGAAGGTCGTCTCGAGGATGCCCGCCTTCCCGGCGCCGATGGCCGCCGCATAGGCCAGCGTCCGCGCGCGGGCGGTGCCGGTCGCGTCGCGGTGGACCGCGAACAACGCGGGCACACCCCCGCCGCCCTCGTACAGTCTCCTGACGAGGTGCCCTGGCCCCTTTGGTGCCACCATGCCGACGTCGATGCCGCCCGGCGGGTCGATCGTGCCGAAATGGATGTTGAAGCCGTGGGCGAACATCAGCAGCGCGCCGTCCTGCAGGTTCGGCTCGATCTCGTTGTGATAGACCGATGGCGCCGCCGTGTCCGGCACGAGCACCATGACCACGTTCGCCTCTTTCGTGGCCGATGCCGCATCGGTCACGTTCAGGCCGGCTTCGCGGGCTCGTTCCGCCGAGGTTGAGTCGGGCCGCAGTCCGACGACGACGGTGGCGCCGGACTCCGACAGGTTGCGCGCGTGCGCCTCGCCCTGGCTGCCGTAGCCGATGACGGCCACGGTCTGCCCGTCGAGTGCTGCGCCGTCGATATCGGCGTCGTAGATGAGCTTGGTCATGCCGTGGTCGCTCCGTTCTCGCTGCTGCTGGTTTCGTGAGGGTGCGCCGGATGGGTGGCCATCGCCACCGCACCGGCGCGGACGAGGCTGCGCAGGCCGAGGCCGCGCAGCGCTTCGAGGGCGTCATTGATTCGGTCGGGGGATGCGGTGAGGCGCGCGCGCCACACGTCGGGGTGCGTAGAGAGGGTCTGTCCGCCTGCCGCGGCCAGGATGGCGGCCAGCGCGTGCTCTTCGACGGGCGTGCGTGGCGGAGTGATCTCGACGAGGACGAGCTCGAGCTCGATATGCTGCACGCCGGTCAGGTCACTGACCTCAAGGACCTCGAGCAGCCGCTCGAGCTGGGCGAGGACCTGGCGTAGATGCCCGTCGTCGCCGCGGATGGCGATCGTCATGCGCGACTTGCCCGGTTCGTGGGTCGTGCCGACGGTGAGCGACTCGATATTGAAGCTCCGCGCGCGGAGCAGCCCGGACACGCGATTCAGCGTACCGGGTCGGTCCACCACCAGGGCACTCACGATGTGCCGGCGCTGGACCGCATCGGCCTCGCCGGCGGGAAGGGTCTGACGTTTCGCCGGACTGGTCGCGGTCATTCGGGTGCGCCCTCGACCATGTCGGACAGCCCCTTGCCGGGCAGCATCATGGGATACACGTTCTGCGCCTCGTCGAGCTGGAAATCGATCAGCGCGGGACCCGGGGCTTTTCGAGCTTCGGCGATCACGCCGGCAACTTCCTCCGGTCGCGTCGCGCGCCAGGCCGGGATGCCGTACGCCTCGCACAGGCGCACGAGATCGGGCCCGAGCAACTCGGCGGAGTGGTAATTCTCGTCGTAGATGATCTCCTGCCACTGGCGG
>JACDHU010000336.1 GCA_013820865.1 Chloroflexota bacterium | reverse complement strand
CGACCGACGGGACGCACGTTGCCTACCAGGTCACCTGGCGGCGGTCCCGTCGACATGGTTCTCCTGCGCGCCTGGTTCTCGGACATGGAGCATGAGTGGCAGGAGCCACGACTGGCCCGCTTCTATCGGCGCCTCGAGTCGGTCGCGCGCCTCATTCGGCTGGATCGCCGCGGGATGGGGCTGTCCGATCGTCGAGCGCAGGGCGCGCCGGTCACGCTCGAGGAGACGGTCGACGACATTCGGACGGTCATGGACGCCGCCGGTTCACACCGGGCCGTGTTGGCGGGGCTGGGCGACGGCGCGACGAACTGCGCCCTGTTCGCGGCCACGCATCCGGAGCGCACGCTGGGGCTCGTCCTGTACGGGCCGTTCATGCGCTGGCAGCGCGGAGAGGACTTCCCGTGGGGTGATACGCCGGCGGGCCATGCCGAGGACCTCGACCACCTGCGCCTGAAGTGGGGCGTGCGCGATGCCGTCGCGGGGCTGGTTGCCGGCGGTGCCCCAAGCCGGGCCAACGACCAGGCGCTGATCGATTGGTTCACCGAGCAGCAGCGTCGGACGGCCAGCCCGGAAGAAGCCGTCGAGATGGCCAACTGGTTCTGGCAGACCGATGCCACCGCGGTGCTCGAGTCGATCCACGTGCCGACGCTGGTATTGATGCGAGCCGAGAACGAGAGCGTGGACGAGTGGCGCCATATCGCCGCCCGCATCCCCGATGCACGGGTCGTCGAGGTGCCCGGAGAGGACCTGTTCGTGCTCGCCGGCGATACCGACGCGGTGGTGCGCGAGATGCAGCGCTTCGTCGAGAGCCTGGCTGAAGCAGAAGCCGGCGATATAGCGTCGAACCGCGTGCTGGCGACTGTTCTCTTCACCGACCTGGTCGCGTCGACGGAACGCGCTGCCGAGATGGGCGACCGCGCCTGGGCCGACGTCCTGAGCGAGCACCATCGGCGCGCCGCGGTGATCGTCCAGCGCCATCGTGGCCGGGTCATCGACACCGCCGGCGACGGCATTCTGGCCTCCTTCGATGGACCTGGCCGAGCGATTCGCTGTGCCCTTGGCGTGATCGAGGACGCCCGCGCGGTGGGCCTCGAGGCGCGTGCCGGCCTGCACACCGGCGAATGCGAGCTCGACGGTGATCGACTGCGCGGATTGGCGGTCCACATCGGCGCCCGGGTCGCGGCGCTGGCAGGACCGTCGGAAGTGCTCGCCTCGAGCACGGTGAAGGATCTCGTCGCCGGCTCTGGGCTGGAGTTCGAAGACCGGGGCGCGCGCGAGTTGAAGGGCGTGCCCGGAGAGTGGCGGATCTTCGCGGTCGCTCCCGAATAGTCCGCGCCCGCGGCGGGTGCCGGGGCCTCAGTAGGCGGCGAGCCGCCTGACGGCGTCGGCGATGCGATCGGGGCTGGGCATAAACCAGTCCTCCAGGACGTGGTTGTAGGGGACGCCGGGGACGTCGGGGCCGGTCACGCGAATGATCGGGCCATCGAGGTGGTCGAAGGCTTCCTCGGCCAGGATGGCCGCGATCTCCGCGCCGTAGCCGCCGAAGCGGTTGTCCTCGTAGGCGATGACGCACTTGCCGGTCTTGGCCACCGAGCCCAGCAGCGTCTCGCCATCGAGCGGGCGCAGGGTTCGCAGGTCAACGACCTCGGCGGAGACGCCCTCCGACTCGAGCAGGTCGGCCGCCTCCA
This sequence comes from Chloroflexota bacterium, assembly GCA_013820865.1. Lineage (GTDB taxonomy): Bacteria > Chloroflexota > Limnocylindria > QHBO01 > QHBO01 > JACDBZ01. Next base: position 694 of record JACDHU010000336.1, on the reverse strand, counting down.
GCGCGTAGTAGGCCATCAGGCCGTAGCCGACGATCGTCACGTCGGTGCCTTCGCGGGTCACCTTGGCCGAGCCGAGCGGGATGGTGTAGTCGGTGTCGGGCACGTCGCCCCGGACCGAGCGGTACATCTTCTTGTGCTCGAAGAAGAGCACCGGGTCGTCCGAGCGCACGGCCGAGCGGAGCAGGCCGCGCACGTCGTGCGGCGTCGAGGGAATGACCACCTTCAAGCCCGGAATGTGGGCGAAGAACGCCTCAACCGACTGCGAGTGGTACAGCGCACCGTGCACGCCGCCGCCGTAGGGCGCGCGGACGGTCATCGGCAGCGCCACCGCTCCGTTCGAGCGATAGCGCATGCGCGCCGCCTCGGACAGGATCTGGTTGAAGGCGGGGAAGATGAAGTCGGCGAACTGGATCTCCGGCACCGGCCGGATGCCGTTGACGGCCATCCCGATCGACGCGCCGATGATCAGCGACTCGGACAGCGGCGTGTCAAGCACGCGGTCGCCACCGAACTCGTCGTAGAGCCCGTCGGTGGCAAGGAAGACGCCGCCCTTCTTGCCCACGTCCTCACCCAGCACGACGATCGAGTCATCGCGCCGCATCTCCTCGGCCAGCGTTGAGCGGACAGCTTCGATGTAGGTCTGCACGGCCATCAGTCGGCCTCCTCCCGGATAGGACCGCCATCGCCCATGAAG
>JACDHU010000072.1 GCA_013820865.1 Chloroflexota bacterium | reverse complement strand
CCTGAGCACTTCCGCTTCGATCAGCCGCGCGCCGTGGACCGCGACTCGCGGAGCGATCGGTGCCACTCGACCTGTCGAACGAGTCCGTCGGCGGGCTCGACCGCGGGCCGATAACCGAATGCGCGCTCTGCCTTGGCGGTATCCGCCTCGGTGTGCCGCTGATCACCGGGGCGTGGATCGCGCTGCTCGATCACCGGCCGAGCGCCGATCGCCTCGGCGATCACATCGATCGCACGGTTGAGCTCAATGACCCGTCCGCCACCGATGTTGTATGTCTCCCCCGCCTCGCCTCGTGCCAGAGCCAGCATGGTGCCGGCGACGCAGTCGGCGACGTACGTGTTCGATCGAGTCTGGCGACCGTCGCCGTAGACCACGATCGGTCGCCCGTCGAGCATCGCCTCCGTGAAGATGTGATAGGCCATGTCGGGGCGCTGGCGTGGTCCATAGATCGAGAAGTAGCGGAGGATCACCGCCGGGAGGTCATTGGTCGCCACGTGAGCCATCAAGAGGTTCTCGGCAGCGAGCTTGGTCACCCCGTACGGCGAGACCGGGCGGGTGGCCAGCTGCTCGTCGCCAACGGCACCCGCACCATAAACCGACGAGGTCGACGCCTGGATGAAGCGACCGACGCCGGCGCGACGCGACGCCTCGAGCAAGCGGCCGAGGGCGAGCAGATTGCAGCCGACGTAGGCGCCCAGGTCAGACCAGCTGCGCATCAGCCCGGCCATCGCGGCCTCGTTGATGACCGCGTCCGCGCCTTCCAGCAGAGGGTCGAGATCTCCGTCGCGAAGGTCGACCTCGTGGAATCGATACCGCGGATGCTCGGCAACCGCGGCGAGATTCCTCAGCTTCATCGGCTTGGGGTAATAGTCAATGAAAGCGTCGATGCCAACCACCTCGTGGCCCTCGGCAAGGAGCGCCTCACACAGATGTGAGCCGATGAACCCGGCAGCGCCGGTCACGACGATGCGCAATTACTGTCTCCCGATACGTATGTCGTCGAAGGCGAGGCCGAGGCCCGCCGCGCCGCTGCTCGTCTGCAGGCAGAGACGCTCTATCGGCTCCGCCGCACCGGCCAGGGACAGACCGCTCACGGTGACAAGCAGCGTGCCATCGTCCGCCGCGAGCTGCCAGTCGTACGTCGATGACACCTCGTCGACGACCATCCGCAGTCGATACCATCGGCCGAGATCGAATGCCATCTCAGTGATGATCTTACCCGCCGCCGAGACATAGGCGAGCCGGCCGCGACTGTTGACACGGATGGCCGCGGATTCGCCGTCCGCCCGCCACAGGGCGGCGAGTACCGCGTCCGACGATCCGAGCGAGTCGACCCGCACGCGAAGCTCCACCTCGAGCTGTTGCCGAGCCACGCCGGGCACCGACTTGCAGACCCGAAGCGCGTTAGCGTCCACTGACCGCAGCAGAGCATGCTTGCCACCCGACTCGTCGTCCACGAGCGAGCCGGCCGGCTCGTCCCCTGCATACCATCCATTGGGCACCGGGATCCCGACGTCCCACGGGTCGAACGAGTCATGGCCCAGGAGGTCGCCGGCGGCGGGGGCCGGGGCGACGGCCTCGGACGGCGGAGGCCGCGGAGCTCCCTCGGCGCCCACGGTGGCGGGCGCCGCGGGCGTGGAGTCACCGAGCGGAAGGACCGAGTGGAGATAGCGCCCGGTCGACGGGTCGGCGCCCAAGACCGTCAGTCCGGTTTCCGATGTCACCTTCTGCTTCGTCGATGTCGGATTGTTCACCTCGTCGTCCCAGGAGCTCTGGAGGAGCAGCGTGCCGAGACCCGGCTCGAAGTAGATCGCATCGACCGACGTGCGCTTGTAGTAGATGGCGTTCCTGCCGCCGGACCTGCTGGTGGCAATCATGTACAGCTGACGAGCCTCCTCGTCGATGACGAGGAGCGGCCTCGTGTGGCGATCGTGGAGCGTGCCGAACAGGTGGCGGCTCCAGGTCTGGTCGGGCTCCAACACGAGCAGAACCACCTGCTCCCAGGCCGGATTCGGGTCCAGGGCCTCGTCCAACGACGTCTTCACGGCCACGAAAAGGCGCGGCGAGGTGTCCTCGTCGATGACGCGGACGTCGAGGTGGTCATCCGCCTCATCGAGGCCGTCCACGACGACGCTCGCGCCGATCCACCGCTCCTCCTCGTCCTCGTCGCGTTGGAAGGCGTAGTAGACGGCGTCCTCGGCCTCATTGCTCCAGACGATGCCCACCGACCCCGCGAACGCGATGAGCACCACGTGATCCGCGACCCCATCGGTGCCGATGGTGGCCGGGACCGCCGGCTCGTCCCAGACATGGTCGTTGCCGTCGGTCCGGGTGACCAGGAGGCGCCCGCGCTCGATATACGCCACCCAGAGACGCCCCAGCGTGTCGCGGCCGATCGTTGCGGACCGACCGCCCGTATTGCTGACGCGTACCGGGAAGTCGGGATCCAGCCGGTACGTTCGCTCGATGTCGTCGTATGCATAGCGGAGGATCCGCATGTGATGGCGAGCAGCGCGGCCGGACGAGACGGACACCACGTACAGCTGGTTCTCGACAGCCAGGACATCGGCATGTGAGCTCGTTCGTTCATCGACAAGAACACCGGTGTCAACCCATGTCTGGGTCTCCCAGTCGAGCCGGTGCACTCGATACTCCTCGGTTCCCGCGCCGATCAGGATGCCCCACCACTCCCCGTCGTGGTACCACAGCTTCGACTGGCCCTTTGACGCGGTCGGCTCGGTGTCGGCGGTGAACGAATGGCCTCGGTACATCAAGGGGTCTTGAGCCGGTGCCACCGTATGACTCACCGACGGCGAGGCGATCGCGGACACGCTAGGCCCAAGTTGGCCTGAAGGCCCGGGCTGCATGGTGAGGCGGGTCACGATGAAGGAGGTCGCTCCCAGCATCGCGGCGACGAGGACGAGCTTGACGAGACGGGACACGGACTTCTGCCAGGTACGGGTTTTGGGCCGGATCGGCTTGCCGACGCATGGTACCAGCGCTCGCGATACGAACCGCTACCATCTTCCGGGTGCAGACCATCCAGCTCATCGCCGCGACTGGCGTGCTCGTGTCGCTCGCGATCATTGCCGTCCTGAGGGCTCAGCGTTCGGATCAGTGGGCCCCGCTCCTCGTCGTGATCATGAGCATGCTCATGGCCATCGCGGGGGCGCTGTTGGTCGTGGTGCTCAGCACCGACGTCGTGCCTGACGAGGTCGAGCGCGTGGTCCTGCCGATGATGCTCTTCGTGATCGCCCCGGCGATCTTCCTGGCGGCGGCACTCTGGGCACGCTCCCGCTCCTAACGGTCCGGCGACTGTCGCGACCGCGCCCCGAATGACGCGACGATGAGATCGCGCAACCGCTCGGCATTCTCGTCGAGGTCGTACTGTCGTACCACTGCCTGGCGGCCCGCATCCGACAGCCGCTCTCGAAGCGAGCCATCGAGGAGCAGCCGCTCGAGCGCATCAGCGAGCGCCGGCGCGTCTCCCTCGGGGACGAGGAGGCCCGTTTCCTCGTGTCGAACCAGCTCGGGGATGCCCGACAGGCGCGATGCCACGACTGGGAGCCCGCTCGCCAGCGCTTCCATGAGCGCGACCGGGATCCCCTCCATCTTGCCGCTTGGCAGTGTGATGCTCGGCTGTATCGCAACGTCTGCGGCCTGCAGGATCTCCGCAACGCGACCCTGCGGCTGGCTGCCCGCGAAGGTGACCGCGTCGCGGAGGCCGAGGCGCTCGGCGTTCGCGATGAGCGCCTCTCGCTCCGGCCCGTCGCCAACGAGCACGCACGACAGGTCGATTCCACGGCCGCGCAGGAGATGCAGGGCATCCAGGAGCACGCGATGGCCCTTCTGCGGCTGCAGACTCGCTACGCAGACAATGATCGGCGGGGCACTGAGATCGGTGGGTCGGCCCGCCCGGAAGACCGAGAGGTCCACGCCGCAACGGACCATGCGCAACTTCTCGACCTGGTCGGGGTAGAGGTCACCGAGGAACCGCACGTTGTAGTCGGAGATGGTCACGACGAACGCGGCCTCGGCGATCTTTCGTTCGAGCATGGGCCGCTGCACGTAGATGTCATGCGCGTGCGCCGTGAAGCTGTACGGGATCCCCGTCAGACGATGCACCACGAACGCTGCGAGGGCACCGTGCGTCGCCCAGTGGGCATGCATGTGCTCGACGCCCTCGCGCCGCATGTGTAGCGCAAAGCTCGCGGCGACGGGCATCGTGACGACGGCGCGCACCAGAAACTTGATGGACTTCCGGTTTCCGACCACGACGTCACGCCAGGTGCCCAGATAGCGGCGTGGAGCACGCGCCAACCATCGCGCCTGGTCAACCACCACGCGCGGCACGGAGGGAAAGCGGACGCTACTGATGAGACGATCCGCCTCGGGGTGACGCACGGCCTCCCGGTGCCGCACCAGCGCAAAGAGGTCAACCGCCACCCCGGCTCGCTGCAGGGCGAGGATCTCGAACAGCACGAACGTCTCCGTGAGCTTGGGGAAGCGCGTGACGATGTAGGCAACCCGTCGCTCGGCTGCCGGCCCGTTCATCGCGACGCCCTGCGCTCGCGCGTCGTCGCCGCGAGCTCGTGGTAGAGCGCGTCGTAGCGGCCGGTGCAGGCGTCCCACGTGTACCGGTCGAGAACGAGGCTCCGGCCGGCGGCACCGAGCTCCTGTCGCCGCGCGGGCTGTCGAATGAGCTCGGCGATCGAGCGCGCCAGCGTGGCGGGCTCGCTGCCGACGACGACATGCCGGCGGTCCTCGACCGACGGCAAACCCTCGAATGCGAGCGGCGTCCCAACGACGGCGCGAGCCATCGCCAGCGCCTCGAGGACCTTGTTCTTCACACCGCCGCCACTCACCAACGGGCAGACGACGACTTGGGCGCGAGCAAGGTATGGCCGCAGGTCGGGCACCGCCCCGGTTACCTCCACGTTCGGACCGCGAAGCGCCTCGACCTCAGGACGGGGATCTCGTCCGGCGAGCACCACGCGGACCTCCGGCTCATGGCGGCGCAGGTGCGGCAGGACGGCTCGAACCAGGTGCACCGCGGCGGCGATGTTGGGCGGAAAGGACATCGCCCCGGTGAACACGATCGAAGCCGGCTGCTCCTCGAGCGGTTGCGGGCACCAGTACTCGGCGTCGACGCCGTTAGGGATCACCTCGACGCGCGCGGCGGGCCGCAGGCCGCGAAGCACCTCGGCGTCGGCCTCACCGACCGTGGTCGTGAGGTCGAATCGATCCATTGCGTGTCGCTCAATGGACGCGGCCACCTGTTCCCGGAGCCGCGCGCGCAGGCCGCGGGGGCGTGAGCGACGCGACGCAAGGGTTTCGGAGTCCACGAGTTCGAGCAGGCTCCCGATCGGACGAATGAGTGCCGCGTGCGGGGCCATCGGCAGCTGGCGAAGGTGGGCGACATCGAAGTCAGACGATCGTACGACGGTCCGCAGGCGCTCGCGGAACTCCTCCCGCCAGCGACGCCCCCAGCCCAGGCCGATCCCGTGGCCTTCGAGAAATCCGCCGATCGCGGGGAACGGTCGGTCGCGCGGAACGAGATGTACCTCGTCGAAGGTCGCCTCGAGATCCCTTCTGCTGTCCGGCTCGTCCGGTCGGTGCGCGGCGACGAGGACGAGGCGGTGGTGCCCCAGGCGGCGAAAGAGGTGGTGGCCGATCAGCGCGTTGCCCTGCGTGGTTCCGGCGGGAATGGCGCGGTCAACGACGAGGACGTTCAACCCCATCGCAGCACCGGCAGCAGGTTCGGGATCGCCCACGACGGCCGCGCGGTCAGAGCGGGGCGGCGATGATGGTTGGCGCGGGTCTGCGCCAGCCAGTAGAGGATGAGCGCAGGCGTGGCATCCGCGCCAGTCCAGTCAACCTCGGGAGCCATGCGCTCGAGCACGACGGCTTCGGCCACGCTCCAGCCAGGGTGCTGCAGCGCATCGGCAACCGCCTCGCCGAGCTGACGCCGTTGGCGGGCCCGCCGGCTCGACAGCACCAGATGGAGGGCATCCACCATCGGGGGACCGCAGCGGGCGCTCTCCCAATCGATGATGCCGGCAGTGCCGGCATCGGGCCCCAGCAGGACGTTGTCGAGCCAGAGGTCGCCGTGGGTGAGCGCACTCCTCCGCTGACGGTTCGACCACGCGCTCCGCTGCATCTCGGCGATTCGCCGCAATGCGCCGCTATCCGGAGACCGCCCCAGCGATTGCCGAACCAGGAAGGACACGATCCGAAGCGGCCGCTCGACCTCGGCAGCCAGCCACGCGGCATCAGCGCGATCGTCGCCGTCCGTGGCCGCGTGCAGCGTCGCGACCGTGCGAGCGGCCGACATCATCGCCTGCTCGACAACCTGGGGATCATCCCGCCGCACCCGGATGCTCACGCCCGCGAGGGCCGACTGGATCGTGTACACCGCGCCGCCCGCGCGACCCATACCGATCGGCCGCGAAACGAGGGGCAGGAGATCGGCCGGCAGGCTCCGTTCCAGTCCCCGAAGCACGGCGTGCTCGCGAACGATCCGCCGTGCCACCGGCCCTTCCCACGCGACCTTGATGATGCGCTCAGCCCCATTGCCCGGCACGCGGAAGACCACCGGGGCCTCATCCAGTCCGCCCGCGGCCGTCAGCGGGACCGGATCGGGATGGAGGCCAATCGTCGAGAGCAGCTCCGCGGATCGCTGGCGCTTCATCGTCGCCCGACGGACCATCGCCCGTCGGTCCAGGCGTCGCAGACCTCGGTCGATCGTCCCGAGCGCGGGCAGCGGCACATGCCGCAGCGCGCGTCCAAGGGGACGTGAGTGTTGCCGTCGGGAAACGGTCAAGCTCGTCCCACTCGGACCAGCTGGACCGCACCCCGCGGCGCGTATGGCAAGATGGGCGACAACTTCGCCGTCCTGGCGAGGAGCGTAATCATAGTTGGGGACCTCTTCCTTGCATATTACCGGCTACGGCGCAGTGCTTCGCCGATGGTGGTGGAGCCTCCTTATCGCGGCCTGGGTGGCCGGGATCGCCGGATTTCTCGTGGCATCCACCATCCCCCCCACCTACGAGACGTCCGCACGCCTGCTTGTCGGACCGATCAATGCGGATCTGAACACGCTGCGCGCCTCGGGAGCCCTGGCGGGTACGTACTCCGAGATCGCGATGAGCAGGCAGGTGCTCGACGAGGCTCTGGGGGAGGTCGGGGGCCCGGTGCCGCCCACCGCGGTGCGTGCGACGGCCGACGAGGCGACCCGACTCATCGTCATCCGGGTCGAGCATGTCGATCCAGCTTCTGGTGCCGCCGTGGCGAACGCGATCACGGAGTCCCTCACGGTCCGGAGCCAGGTCCCGACGGCGCGCCCCGAAGGCCAGATCACGGTCGTGGACACCGCGATACCGGCCACCGCTCCGGTGGCGCCGCGGGTCGACCTCATCACCGGCCTTGCCGCGGTGACCGGCCTCGTCGCAGCTCTGCTCGTGATCCTGCTCGCCGAGCTGCTCGGCGATCAGGTGCGAGATTCCGCGGAGATTCGGTCCGTCGGCATGCGGGTCCTCGGAACCGTGCTCGGGACCCAGCCACGGCGGCGCGACCGGAGCCTCGCCCCGGTGGTCGAGGCGGCGCCGGACTCGCGGGCCGCCGTGAGCTATCACCAGCTTGCCGGCCGGTTGCAGATCCTCGCCCAGGAGCAGGAGCTCAGGAGCGTCACACTCCTCGGCGTCGACCCTGGGCACCACGTGGGCGAGGTGGCCGTCAACACAGCGCTGGTTCTCGGCCGATTGGGGCGCCGGGTC
>JACDHU010000335.1 GCA_013820865.1 Chloroflexota bacterium | reverse complement strand
GTCGTGTGGCGCGACCATGGCGCATCGGTCACCGGCGGCAACATGGAGCCGCTCTCGGGACGAATGGATTTCGAGTTCGAAACCATGTCAGGCGACCTGGTGGGCGATATCGAGAAGCGCGTCAACCTCGAGATCGAGGCCGATCGCGAGATTCGAGTCGCGATCCTGCCGCGGGAGGAGGCGTTCGCGATTCCCGACCTGATCCGCACCAAGATCAACCTGCTGCCCGAGGGGATCAGTGAGATTCGGACGATCGAGATCGTCGGCCTCGACCTCCAGGCCGATGGTGGCACCCACGTCGCCCACACCAGCGAGATCGGTCGGGTTCGCGTGACCGGATACGAGTCCAAGGGGCGCATCAACAAGCGGATCCGTATCGAAGTCACCGACGCGTAGACGCCCGGAGTGACCTCGCTCGTCCGGCGGCCGCTCGATTGGACCGAGCCTACGTGATCCGGCGTTGCCGCCTACGTGATCCGGCGTCGATGCTGGTCGAGTGACCACGGTCGCGATGCCCCTCCGGGCGCATCAACAGGGTACCGCGCCAGCGCAAGGAGACGGGCGGCCGAGATTCTGCAGATGCGTCGATCCTGAAAATGCCACATGAGATGGACCGATGCCCGGACGAAAAGAGCTTCCCGAGACCCTGAAGCGGTCGCCGAAGAAGGCGCAGGAGACCTGGGTCAAGACGCACGACAGCGCCGTCGACTCCTACGGAGAGGGCGAGCGTGCGCACCGGACCGCCTTCGCCAGCCTCAAGCACTCGTATGAGAAGGTCGATGATCACTGGGAGGCGAAGGACGAGAAGGGGCCGTCCGATCCACGCTCGAAGATCGGCGGCCAGCGCGCTCGCCGAGGCGAGGGCGAGACGTTCGGCGGCGTCGACTTATACGGCAACACGAAGGCCGAGCTGTACGAGCGCGCGCGAAAGCTCGACGTCCCGGGCCGATCGAGCATGGATAAGAAGGAGCTGGCGCGGGCCATCGGGCGCAAACAGGGCTAGCTTGTCCCGATCGCGCACGGACGATTCGGCGCGTTCGAACAGCGTCGCCAGGTCCGGCAACCGCGCAGGCGTCAGCGGAAGAATCTCAACGTCGCTCATCGGCCCATGGTGGCGTTGGCCGCTCCGATTTGCGCCCGGGTGCAACGAACTGGGAGCTTGAGGCAAATATCGATCTTGGTGGGACCAACTTCGCTTAACGTTTGCCTGGGCATGCAAATTTTGGGTGGATGGCGTCATGCCAGGCCTTCCCTGCCAGTTACTTGCGCCGGGGTGCAAATCGAGGGTCAGTCAAGTCAACGACTCGACCTCGTCGATGAGATCGGCCACCGACGCGACAATGCGGCTCGGCAGATAGCTGAACCGATGCGCCTGATCCTCGGTCTCGGTGATTCCGGTCAGCACGAGGATGGTCTCGAGGCCGGCCTCGATGCCGGCGACGATATCGGTGTCCATGCGGTCGCCGATCATGACGGTCGACTCCGAGTGCGCGCCGATCTGGCGCAGGGCGGATCGGATCATCAACGGGTTCGGCTTGCCGATGTAGTACGGCTGCACGCCGGTGGCCGCGGAGATCAACGCCGCAACGCTGCCCGTCGCCGGGAGCGGGCCGGTGGGCGACGGACCGGTCGGATCCGGGTTGGTGGCGATGAATCGCGCCCCGCGGCTGATGAGCTGGATCCCGCGGCTGATCCGCTCGAAGCTGTAGGTGCGTGTCTCGCCCAGGACGACGTAGTCCGGATCGGTCTCGGACAGGGTGTAGCCGACCTCGTACAGGGCGGTCGTCAGTCCCGCTTCGCCGATGACGAACGCGGTGCCACCCGGCCGCTGATCGTCCAGGAACTTGGCGGTCGCCAGCGCGCTGGTCCAGATCGCGTTCGGCGTGACCGCCAGGCCAAGGCGGCCAAGTCGCGCGGCGAGGTCACGTGGCGTGTAGATCGAGTTGTTCGTCAGGATGAGGAATGGATGGTTCATCTCGGCCAGGCGAGCAACAAGCCGATCCGCGCCCGGCACGAGATGGTCCTCGCGCACGATGACGCCATCCATGTCCATCAGCCAGCTGCGCCGCTCTCGGTCCATGCCGTCATCCTACCGGGGGCAGCCACGCGATGACCGTCATCGGCGGCTGGATGTACGTGCTGAGATGTGAGACGTGGTTGCAGGTCGCGTCGACTGGGTGGCGGGTTGTGCGGTTGTGCCTAATGCCCGTGTGGACGGCATATGGCGCAACGGCGACCCGCGTTGGGCCATACGCTGCGCTGCCGGGCATTAGCCGCAAATGGGGGCCAGATCATGCTCAGGCCACGCTCAGAACCGGCAGTTCACGGCGCGCTTTCGCGTCTAATGACAGCCACGGCGACAAATGACCCAACGGGAGCCGGCTCGCACC
>JACDHU010000334.1 GCA_013820865.1 Chloroflexota bacterium | reverse complement strand
GCCGGCGATTGCAGCGACACGCGTCACGGAAGGCTTGCCGCGGGTCAGGGTGCCGGTCTTGTCGAGCACCACGGTCGTGATGCGGCGCGCCTGCTCGAGCGCCTCACCACCGCGGATGAGGATGCCGTGCTCGGCCGCCTTGCCGGTGCCGACCATGATCGCCGTCGGGGTCGCGAGCCCCAAAGCGCAGGGACAGGCGATGATCAGCACCGCGATCGCCACCGTCACCGCAAAGATCGGGCTCGGTCCGAAGATGAGCCAAGCCGCGGCCGTCAGGGCGGCGACGACCAGGACGATCGGCACGAAGACGCCGGCCACCTGGTCGGCCAGGCGCTGGAGGGGTGCCTTCGAGCCCTGGGCCTCTTCGACCAGGCGTACGATCTGGGCAAGCGTCGTATCGGCCCCAACCTTGACGGCCCGGAACACGAACGAGCCCGTCTTGTTCAAGGTGGCGCCGATGACACCGTCGCCGACCGCTTTCTCGACCGGCAGGCTCTCGCCGGTCAGCATGCTCTCGTCCAACGCCGAGCGTCCCTCGGTGATGATCCCGTCGACGGGAACCTTCTCGCCCGGGCGGACGCGCACGAGATCGCCGGCAATGACCTGTTCGATCGGCACATCGATCTCGGTGCCGTCGCGGATGACTCGCGCGGTCCGTGCCTGGAGGCCCATCAGCGCCCGAATGGCACCGGCGGTCTGCTTCTTGGCGCGCGCCTCCAACCATCGGCCCATGAGGATGAGCGCGATGATGATGACGGCGGTCTCGTAGTACAGGAAGAACGGGAAGCCCCAGTCAGTCGCCAGTCCAGGCCACAGGGTGACGAACGCGCTGTAGCCGAATGCCACGCTGGTGCCGACCGCGACGAGCGTGTTCATGTTCGTGCTTCCGTGTCGCGCTGCCGCCCAGGCGGCGCGGTAAAAGACCGATCCGGCCCAGAACTGCACGAAGGCCGCGGCGATGAGCAGAAGCGGTGCGATCAGCAGCATGTCCATGCTCAGCGGCAGGTACATGACGGCCATCATCACCAGGCCGATGCCGAGGCTGACCAACGACTTGCGCCTCAGCTCGCTGATTTCATGCTCGCGCGCCTGGTCCAGCGCCTCCGCGGGCGCCCCTTCCGCGGCCTGTTGCGCTTCCCGCACCTCGTAGCCGGCGGCGCGCACCGCATCCTTCAACGCTCCGACATTCGTCAGCGAAGGGTCGAAGCTGATGCTGGCCCGCTCGGTGGCGAGGTTGACGCTCCCGGTTGCGACGCCATCCACCTTGTTCACGAAGCGCTCGATGCGATTCACGCACGAGGCACACGTCATACCCTCGACGTCGAGCGAGATGACCTGGAGCGGTCCATCGGTCACGGTCATGAGCGCAGCAGCCGTTCGATAGCAGCGGTGGCCTCGCCGACCTTCGAGTCATCGCCCTCGGCGGCGGCTTCCATCACGCAATGCCGCACATGCTCGTCCAGCAGGCCGACAGCCACACCCTGGAGCGCCTGCTTGACCGATGAGACCTGCGTCAGGATGTCGATGCAGTACTTGTCCTGGGTGACCATGCGCTGCAACCCGCGCACCTGCCCCTCGATCAGCCGCAGCCGCTTCAGGTAGTCGTCGCGGCTCATGCTGTATCCGGCCATTTTCGGTGCCTCTGCGGTTCGTTGGCACCGATCATACCATACCCCCCTGCCCTATACCGAATTGCCGTTTCACGCGGTGGAGGTAACGACCAGGGAAGGCGCGCTCCCGCACGATTCCGGTCACCGGGTGCAATGCGCGGCCATCAAGAGGCTCAGATCGGCCTCTACTTCACCGTTACCTCCACCGGGTGAAACGGGCGGGTCCAGCGCGCATCTGAAAGCGAATACGCACTGGACGCCACGACAACTCAGCGAGCGGTTGCGTCCCACTCTGCTGCGAGCGCGTCGCTGTAGGTCTGCGTGAACCCGCAGCTCCAGACGAAGTCCTCGTCACCGCTGACGAGATAGCGGACGCCGACCTCCATGCCGGGCCCACCGTTGCTGGTCAGATGACCAGCGGCCATGCCAGTAGCCACCAGCGTGGTCTCACCGCCGACATCACCGACGAAGACGCGATTGACGCTGAACGTGACGCGCTCCGCGTCACCGATGGCGGTGACGGTGCCATCGAAGGCAAAGTCGCGGTCCGCGATCGTCCCGGCGCTGGCGGCGTCGAGGCACATGGCCATTCCATCGCCCAGCGGGACGCTCGGTCCGGTCGGCGCCGCGGGGCCGGTATTGACCAGCACCGCCAGGGCCACCGCAACCGCAACCGCGGACGCCCCCGATACGGCGAACAACAGGCGGCGCGGCGAGAACACAGACGGGCGCGAGGCCGGCGAAGTGGTATCGGTCACGATTCTCTCCTCGATACGGGCCCAGAGG
>JACDHU010000333.1 GCA_013820865.1 Chloroflexota bacterium | reverse complement strand
CTGGCGCGTTTCAGGTCGAACGGTCTGGCTCGGATCCCCGCGAAGAACGCGCGAAACTGTCGAGGGATCTACCTCGGCCCGGCGCGCGACGTCCTTCAAGTTGGCCATGCCACCGATCCGGCCGAGCGCAGCCCGTCAGCGCGCCGATACCGCACCGCGGGCGGCGTCGGCGATGCGCTCGGGCGAGGGCAGGATGGCATCCTCGAGTGGTGGGCTGTACGAGATAGGCAGGTGATCGGGCAGGCTGACCGCGGCCGGCGCGGCGCGGAAAGACACATTGTCCATGGCCAGCCGCGAGATCACCGTCGCCCCCCAGCCGGCGGGATGGGGCTGCTCCTCGGCGACGACCAGCCGGCCGGTCTTCTGGACCGACGCCTTGACGGTCGGCATGTCCAGCGGGTTGAGCCAGCGAAGGTCGATCACCTCCGCCTCGATACCGTCGTCGGCCAGCGCTTTTGCCGCGGCCAGCGAACGCTCGACCATGAGCAGGGTGGCGACGATGGTGACGTCGGCCCCTTCGCGCACGACCTGTGCCTTGCCCAGTTCCGCCAGCTCTCCGCGCCGCACGACGCCCTTGCGCCCGTAGAGTCCCTTGTGCTCGAAGAAGAGCACCGGATCGTTGGAGCGAATTGCCGTTCGGAGGAGCGAATAGGCCGCGCCGGGCGAACCCGCCACGGCCACCCGCAGGCCGGGCAGCGCCATGTACCAGCTTTCGCCGGTGGCCGAGTGCTGCGTCCCGAAGCGGCCAGTAGCACCGGCGATCGAGCGGACCGTCACGGGTACCGACGTCTGTCCGCCTGACATAAAGCGAAACTTGGGCAGCTCGTTGACGATGGCATCGCCGGCTGTCGGCAAGAAGTCGCTGAACATGATCTCGACGATCGGCCGGAGGCCGGTGACGGACATGCCCAGCGCCACGCCAATGAACCCGTTCTCGCAGATGGGCGTGTTGAGGATGCGTTCGCGTCCGTACTTCTCGACCAGGCCGGCATTCGTCTTGAAGACGCCACCATCGCTGGAGACATCCTCACCCATGAGCAGGACGGTCGCATCCTCCGCCAGGGCGTCGTCCAGGGCCGCGTTGATGGCGTCACGATAGGTCAACTCGACCTCTGTGCCGGCAACCTCCGCGGCCGGCGCGGTCTCAGTCAGCGTAGACATAGCGATGCGTCTCCTCGAGGGTGGGGAAGGGGGCTTCGGCAGCGCGGTCGGCGGCGGCGTCGATCTGCGACTGGATGTCGTCCCAGGCAGCCTTCTGGTCGTCCTCCGACAGGACGCTCTCCTCGGCCAGCCGTGCGCCGAGGATGGTGATCGGATCCCGCGCCTTCCAGCGATCGAGCTCCCCTTCCGGCCGATACTTGGCCGGGTCGGAGCGGGAGTGACCACGAAAACGGTATGTCTTCATCTCCAGCAGGCTCGGGCCATCACCGCGCCGGGCACGCTCGATCGCCTCGGCCACCGTGTCGTGGACGACCCCCACGTCTTGCCCGTCGACGACGATGCCGGGCATCTGGAAGGGTTGGGCGCGGATCGCGAGATCCTCATGCGGCGTCGTCTCGCGCAGCGGTGTGTACTCGCCGTACAGGTTGTTCTCGATGATGAAGATGACCGGCGCCTTCCAGATCGACGCCATGTTGAGTGACTCGTGGAAGGTCCCAATGTTGGTCGAGCCATCGCCGAAGAAGGTCAGTGCCACCGAGTCCTTGCCCTGCATGCGGGCCGACATGGCGGCGCCGACCGCGACCGGCAGACCGGCGCCGACGATGGCAAAAGCACCGATGAGCCCCTTCGAGAAGTCGGTGAAGTGCATCGAGCCGCCGACGCCGCCGCAGCAGCCGCTGGCCCGGCCCATCAGCTCGGCGAACGCGGCCTCGCTATCCATGCCGCGAGCCAGCGCCTGGCCATGACCGCGGTAGGTCATGGTCAACACGTCGTCTTCACGCATCGCGGCGATGGCACCGACCGAGACGCCTTCCTGTCCCTGGGCCAGATGGGTGGTGCCCTGGATCAGCCCCTTCATGAAGAGTTCCTGGACCTTCTCTTCGAATAGGCGGATCTCGATCATCTTGCGCAGCCAGCCAACCCGCCGATCGGTCGCGCCCTCTCCCTGCCCGTCCTTCATCGTGCCCCTTTCTTCATCAGATGACACCGTCTTCCTTCAGCGCCTGGAGCTCGGCGGCGTCGTGGCCCAGCTCGGCGAAGATTTCTGCGTTGTGCTGGCCCAGCTTGCCACCCAGGTGACGCACCTGTCCGGGAGTGTCCACCAGGCGCGGTATCGCGTTCTGTATGCGAACCCTACCGAGGTTCGGGTCGTCCACCGTCGTGATCGTGTCGCGCGCCTGGTACTGCGGGTCCTCAAAGATGTCGGCGATGGAATAGATCGGCCCGATGACCGC
>JACDHU010000332.1 GCA_013820865.1 Chloroflexota bacterium | reverse complement strand
GGAAGAAGCCGGCCGGCATGAGGATGGCGGCGATCGGGACGCCGTGGCGCGCCAGCGCCATCACCGGGCCGGACAGGTTCGTCTCATCCACGTAGCGCAGCAGGATGAGCGCGAGGATGAGCATGATGCCGGCGTGCGCGTGACCGGCCCGCCACAGGTCCTGGCGCACGGGGTTGTCGAGGTAGCCGGGTGCCTGACCGAGGATCATCGACAGCAGGCTCGCGCCCCCGAAGGCCACGGTCGGAACAAGGATGAGGAGGATGCCGGCGAGCCGGCGCGATTCTGGTGCCATCGGTCAGTGCTCCTAATGGATAGTACGTATATCTATTGCGGATAGTGCCACTACCCACTAGCATTCGTCAAGACATGCGCATTTCCGATCTCAGCCGCGAGAGCGGCGTGCCGATCCCCACGGTCAAGTTCTACCTGCGCGAGGGCCTCCTGCCGCCCGGTCAACGAACGGCGCGCAACCAGGCAACGTACGACGAGCGCCACCTCAGGCGGCTGCATCTCGTACGGACCCTGGCAGAGGTGGGCGGTTTGAGCCTCGAGTCGATCCGTCGGGTGCTCAATGCGCTCGCCCGGCCGGACTGGCCGCTCCACGAGGTCCTCGCCGTGGCTCACACGGCACTCCGCCGCGATGAGACTTCGAGTGACCCGTCGCTGCCTGCAGCCCGATTGGAAATTGATACGTGGATCGCGCGGCGTGGCTGGAACCTGGCGCCTGGCACGCCGGCAGCCGATGATGTCGCCGAAACGCTGGTCGCACTCCGACGGCTTGGATGGGACGCCGGACCCGAGATCTTCGATCGCTACGCGGAGCATGCCGACGCGATCGCCGAGGCGGAGATCGCCTACGTCGCCGAAACGAATGATCCGGAGTCGGCTGTGGAAGCGACCGTCATCGGCACGGTCCTGTTCGGACGCGCGCTTGCCTCGCTCAGGTTGTTGGCGCAGGAGCACCACTCGCGAAAACGCTTCGGGCCCTAATCAGGCTCCGTGGCAGCGCGAGCCCGGTTCTCGACCATGCTTCCGGCCTGTGATACGGCAGCCGCGAGCGACTCGAGATCGTAGGCACCGCGATAGCGGACCTCGTTGATGAAGAAGCTCGGCGTCCCGGCCACTCCTGCCTCGCCCGCGCTGTTGACGTCCTTGCTCACCCTGGCGGCGTGCTTCCCGCTGCGCAGATCCTCCTCGAGCGTCGCCGCGTCGAGGCCAAGCTCGCCCGCATAGCGAAGCAGATCAGCCAGCTGGAGAGCTTCCTGGCGCGCGAAGTTGGAATAGCGCATCTCCCAGAATTTGCCCTGCGCGCCTGCGGCCTCGGCGGCTTCCGCGGCAAGGGCGGCGTTCGGATGCACGTCCGACAACGGCAGGTGCCGGAACACGAAGCGAAGCCTCCCTTCGAACCGCTCCAACAGCTGCCGGATCACGGGAGCGGCTCGGCCACAGTACGGGCATTCGTAATCGCCGTATTCGACCAGGGTGACCGGCGCATCGTGCGGCCCCTGTATGTGGTCCCGCACTGGATCGACGGCATCGGCCAGGTCGATGACCGGCGGCGCCGCCTTGGCCTCGCTACGACCGAGTAACTCTCGCGGAAGCAGCGACAGGCCGTAGAACATGGCAATGCTCAAGCCGGCGGCCACGAGGGAAGCCGCAAGGATGCCGAGCTTCGCCTCGTCAAGGAGCGGGCCGACGTAGCTGAGCTCGGCGATGAGCAATGACATCGTGAAGCCGATGCCGGCAACCGAAGACGCAGCGATCAGCGAGGGCCACCCGACCGACAGCGGCTGACCGCCGAGCCACGGCCGCGTCGCCAACCACGCGCCGGCCGGGATTCCCAGGGGCTTGCCCACGACCAGCCCGAGAATGATCCCGATCACCAGCGGCGAGGTGAACGCGCGGCCGAGGAGATCGCCGCTGAGGACCAACCCGGCGTTTGCCAGCGCGAAGAGCGGCACGATCACGAAGCTCGTCCACGGATGAAGCCCGTGCTGAAGCCGCTCGTTGGACGAGAGCGACATCGTGATCCGTTGCGCGGCAACCTTCGCCAACGCGGGGCTCGGTCGCTGTCGAAAGTCGCGCACGACGCCCGAAGCCTCCTCGAGCACCGCCCGTCGGGGCGGGTACGCGCTCGTCAACAGGCCGATGGCGACGCCGACCACGGTGGGGTGCACACCCGCCTCCCAGGCGGCCAGCCAGATTCCGATCCCGAGCAGGGCATACAGCGACGTGCGCTGCACGCCCATGCCGCGCAGCACGGCCATGGCGACGTGCAGGCCGATGCCGATGGCCAGCGCCATGAGATTGACATCGGTGCTGTAGACGATGGCAATCACGCTCACGGCGGCCACGTCGTCGACGATCACGAGCTCGCCGAGTGACTTCGCCATCTCTGCCAG
>JACDHU010000331.1 GCA_013820865.1 Chloroflexota bacterium | reverse complement strand
CACCTGGAGAGGAACACGCCCGGCAGTGTCGGCACGACTCCGGCCGGCGGCGCCGAGTTCCTGGCCACTCACCTGGCCCAACTACGAGCAGGCAAGAAAAACACGCTGACCGTCGCCGCCGGCGACCTGATCGGCGGCACGCCGTTCTTCTCTGGCCTGTTCCACGACGAGCCTTCCGTCGAGTCCCTTAACGCCCTGGGCCTGGACGTTTCCAGCGTGGGCAATCACGAGTTCGACGAGGGCGTGACCGAGCTGTTGCGGATGCAGCACGGCGGCTGTCATCCAGTCGACGGCTGCTACTTCCCCGACGAACCGTATCCCGGCGCCGACTTCCCGTGGCTTGCCGCGAACGTGGTCAACGAAGACACCGGCAGGACGGTCCTGCCGCCGTACTGGGTAAAGAAGTTCCAGAGCGTCAAGGTTGCATTCATCGGCATGACCCTCGAGGGCACGCCGGCTCTCGTCGCCCAGTCGGGCATCGTCGGCTGGGACTTCCAGGACGAAGCCGACACCGCCAACGCGCTGGTTCCCGAACTCAAGGCACAGGGGATCGAATCGATCGTCGTGCTGCTACACGAGGGCGGCATCCCGACGGACACGAGCGACATCAACGGCTGTGAGGGTATCGCCGGGCCCATCGTCGATATCCACGATCGGCTGGATCCGGCGATCGACGTCCTGATCACGGGCCACACGCACCTGCCGTACAACTGCGTGCTGGACGATCCGGCCGGCAATCCGCGGCGCGTTACGAGCGCCTACTCGTTCGGTCGGGTCATCTCCGAGATCAACCTGGTGATAGACAAGAAAACACGCGACATTCGCCGCGAGATGGTGACTGCCGTGAACCACGTCGTCGACCAGACGGTCGCGCCCGATCCAGCCCAAACGGCCATCCTCGACAAGTGGGCGCCACTGGCCGACGAGCTCGGCAACACCGTCGTCGGAGAGATCACCGCCGACATCACTCGAGCCTATGCCGGCACGGCCGAGGATCGTGGCTCTGAGTCGGATGCGGGCAACATGATTGCCGACGCGCAGCTTTGGGCGACGGCCTTCAATGGCGCTCAGTTGGCACTGATGAATCCAGGTGGAATCCGCGCCGACCTGATATATGCCTCCTCGCCTGTTGGCGAGGGCGACGGCGTGGTGACGTATGGCGAAGCCTTCAACACGCAGCCCTTCGGCAACCTTTTGACCACGATTCCGATGACCGGTGCGCAGATCGTGTCGATCCTCGAGGAGCAGTGCCAGCCGGCCGGGTCCAGTCGCCCATTCCTGCACCTCGGCGTGTCCGAGGGCTTCACGTACGACCTACAGCGGACGATCACGGCCGGTACATGCACCAGCGTGACGGTCAGCAACGTTCAGTTGAAGGGGGTTGCACTGGACAGCTCTGCCACCTACTTCGTTACCGTCAACAACTTCCTGGTTGACGGAGGCGACAACTTCTTCACCTTCGAAGAGATCGATCCAAGCCTTCGGGTGGGCGCGGGCATCGACCTCGATGCGCTCATTGCCTACCTCGGCCAGGAAGGCCCGATCTCGCCGCCAGGCACCGACCGGGTGACCGAAGTCCCCTGATTTCGCCTCAGGGCACATAACAGGCACAGGTACCGAACGGCCCCGGAACGAAACCCGGGGCCGTTCGACATGCCGCGCTAGCATCAGGCTCAATGACCCCCCAGCTCCAGGTGACCCTGGCCAAGCTGCCCCGCCAGCCCGGTGTCTACCTCATGAAAGACGCGCGGGGCACTGTCCTGTATGTCGGCCGGGCGCAGAACCTGCGCAACCGAGTGCGCCAGTACTGGCAGAAGGGCCGAGCGGCGCAGCCGCTGCGCATAGAGACCTCCATCGACCGTGTGGCCGACGTCGAGTACACGGTCACGGACACGGTCAGCGAAGCCCTGCTCCTGGAGGCGACGCTGGTCAAGCGCCTCCAGCCGCGCTTCAACGTGCGGCTCAAGGACGACAAGAGCTACCCCTACATCAAGGTCACCCTGGCCGACGACTTCCCGCGCATCGAGCGCACGCGAAGGCTGCCCAACGACGGCAGCCGCTATTTCGGGCCGTACGCGTCGGCGTCCAGCGTGGACGAGGCGATGAACCTCATCCGCCGACTGTTCCCGTTCCGGACGTGCACGATCGACATCCGCGAAGGCGAGCGCGCCCTCAACCGGCCGTGCCTGCTGTACCACATCAAGCGTTGCCAGGGTCCGTGCATCGAGGCCATCTCGAAGGATGACTACCGGGCCGACATCGAGCAGGTGATGCTCTTCCTGGAGGGTCGCCAGGAACAGGTGGCCCGTCGCCTGCGACAGGAAATGGTGCTGGCATCGGAGGGCCTCGACTACGAGCGTGCCGCCGGCCTGCGCGACAAGCTGAAGTCGATCGAGCGGACCATGGA
>JACDHU010000330.1 GCA_013820865.1 Chloroflexota bacterium | reverse complement strand
GTCACACACGCGCCGGATCTCCTCGAGTTCGGAGGTGAGAAGCAGCACCGCGGCGCCGGCCGCCGCGAGCTCGCGCACGAGGCCGTAGATCTCCGCCTTGGTGCGGATGTCGATGCCGCGGGTCGGGTCGTAGAAGAGGAAGGTACGGACGCCCGAGCCGAGCCAGCGCGCGATGGTGACCTTCTGCTGGTTACCGCCCGACAGGCGTTGCACCTCGGACTGGGCGCGTGTGTCGATCTGAAGGCGCTCGATCGACGAGCCGACGCGCTTCCGCTCGGCGCTCATGTTGACAAGCCCCCAGTTGCGGAAGCTCGCAAGGCGAGGCAGGGCGACGTTTTCATGCACCGAGCGCTGCATGAGCAGCGCGGAGGACCGGTCGGCCGGCACGAGGACAACGCCGGCGCGGATCGCGTCGGATGGGTGACCGAAGCGGACCTTGCTCCCGTCGACCAGCACGTCGCCGGCACTGGGTCGGACCTGGCCGGAGAGAACGTCGAACAACTCGTCCTGGCCCTGCCCCTCGAGCGCCACGAGCCCGAGGACCTCGCCGGCGTGCAGGTCGAACGAGATGTCCACGAGGTTGCGTCCGGCGGCGATCCCGCGCGCGGACAGCCGCGGAACGGCGTCTGTCGCAACAGGCGCTGCACGCGTGATTGGTACCGGCGCCACGCCGCGCCGCTCTTCGCCCTCGTGGGCAGGCCCGAGCATGAGATCGACAATCTCGTCCTCTGCGCCCGGCGCCACGTCGACGACGCCAACCGTGGAGCCATCGCGCAGGACGGTCGCCCGGTCGCAGAGCCCGGCGACCTCGAGCATGCGGTGCGAAATGAAGATGACCGATCGGCTCGACCCGCGCTGTTTCCCGATCGCCTTGAGCACGCCTGCCGTGAGGTCCGCCGGCAGCGCAGCCGTCATCTCGTCGAGGAGCAGCACGTCCGGCTCGATGGCCAGTGCGCGGGCGAGATCGATCACCCGGAGCGTCGCCAGCGGCAGGTTTCGCGCATGCGACCGCAAATCGAGGTTCGTGATGCCGAGCTCGTCGAGGTGATTGCGAAATGCCTCGACCGGCGTCTCGGTAAGAATGAGGTTTTCGAAGACGGTGAGATCCGGCAGGATCGCAGGCTCCTGGTACACGGAGACCATGCCGCTGCGCCGTGCATCGGCCGGCGATTGCGCCTCCCGACGCTGCCCGCGTAGGAGGATGGTGCCGGCGTCGGGCCGGACGGCACCGGTGAGCACCTTGACGAACGTGCTCTTGCCGGCGCCGTTGGCGCCCATGAGCGCGTGGATCTCGCCGGGGCGAATCGACAGCGAGGCATCACGCAGGGCCGTCACCGACCCGTAGCGCTTCATCACGCCGCTCGCGTCGAGCAGGAGCTCGGTCATTGTCACCCGCATCTGTGCTGCCGAGACCGTTGAGGGGGTGCCGGCGCGGACGCCGGCACCCCCTCAGTTGCTTGCGGAGACCGTAATGCTACGGCCCCTCGCAGTCGAGGATCTGCTCCTTGGTGTAGTCGGTCCAGCCTTCGATGCTGATGCCCAGCGGCCAGGTCGGATCGATGTCCGGATCGTTGGCCTCCTCGAGCGACGCCATTCCCTCATCGGTGTCGTTCGCCCACAGCGCCGGCTCCATGAGCACGGCCTTGTCATCGGGCGTCTCGCCGTTGAGCAGCTGGATCGCGAGCGTCACGCCGGCCCCGCCGACCGAGGCGGGATTGGTGACGGCCGCGCCGACCAGGCCTTCGACCTCGATGAGCTGCTGGACGAAGCCGGCATTGTCCGCCCCGACGATCGGGACGAGCTCAGCATCGGCCTCGATGAGCGCATCGACGATCACGTTGTCGATGCCCGACGTCCAGATGCCGTCGTAGTTCGTGCCGGTGGCCAGGAAGTCAGTGAGCTGCTGGACGCCGGTCGCCTGGTCCCATCCGGTATGGACCTCGTGAACGACGTTGATGCCCGGGTTCTCTTCGAGCGCGCGCTCCCACCCGACATGCCGGTCGTCATCGGCCGGGTGGCCGGCGAAGCCGCGCATGTAGACGACGTCACCCTCGCCGCCCAGGGTTTCGAACAGCCAGGTGGCGCCCAGGTAGGCGTACTCCTCCTGGTTGTTGGCGATCAGATAGGCATCGGGATCGGTCACGGCCTGGTCGACCGAGATGACCGGGATGCCTGCTTCAGCGGCCTCGGCCAGGGCCGCGTTCACCGCGTCCGGACTGACCGGGTTGACGATGATCGCGTCCACTTCGGCAGCGATGAGGTTCCGAAGATCCTCGAGCTGACCGGCGGCATCGGTGTCGCGATGGTTGACCGTGAGCTCGGCGACTTCGCCGGAGACCGCGGACTGGGCGTTGATCGAGCAGATCATCTCCTCGCGCCAGCCGTTGTTGGTCAGCGTGTTCGACACGCCAAT
>JACDHU010000329.1 GCA_013820865.1 Chloroflexota bacterium | reverse complement strand
ACAACGGTGTCGTCGACGTTGAGGAACCACTGGTAGAAGGCGAACGGCGAGGTTCGCTCCGGATCCAGCCACAGCGTGGAACCGGTGCTCTTACCGAACTTCTCCCCGTCCGGCCGCGTGATGAGCGGCGTGGCAAGGGCGTGCACAGTCGCGCCTTCCACGCGACGGATGAGGTCGACGCCGGCGGTCAGGTTGCCCCACTGGTCGCTGCCGCCCATCTGAAGGATGCAGCCGTGACGCCGGTACAGCTCCAGGAAGTCGAGTGCCTGCATGACCTGGTAGCTGAACTCGGTGTAGCTGATGCCGCCGGCCTCCATACGCGCGCTGACGGCCTCCTTGGCCAACATCCGGCTCACGCTGAAGTGCTTGCCGATGTCGCGCAGCCAGTCGATCGCCGACATGCTGGCGGTCCAGTCGAGGTTATTGACGATGATGGCGGCGTTTGAACCTTCGAACGACAGGTAGCGCTTGACCTGCGAGCGAATGTGCTCCACCCATTCACCGACGACGTCTCGCTCATGAAGCGTCCGCTCACTGGTGCGCCCACTTGGATCCCCCACCAGGCCGGTGGCGCCCCCCACCAGCCCGATCGGCCGATGCCCGGCCAGCTGCAGGCGCCGCATGGTGACGAGCAGCACGAGATTCCCGAAGTGGAGGCTCGGTGCTGTCGGGTCGAAGCCGCCGTAGAAGGCGATCGGGCCGGCGGTCATCGCCGCGCGCAGGGCGTCCAGATCGGTGTGATCGGCGATCATTCGGCGCCATTCGAGCTCCTCGAGGACGTCAGCAGCTTGGCTCATGGAACGGCCAGTATACGGAGGCCGAAACGCCGCCCCCCGATCATCCGTGCTAGGCTGCGCCGCGATGACCCGACGACCACCGCCGCCGGGCCGGGGACCCGCGCAGGCACGCGGCGCCAGGGGGGCTCCCAGGCGAAGACGACCACCCGGTTCGACTGCACTTCCGCGCCTGATCCTAAGCGTCTTCGGCTTCCTGGCGATCGGCCTGTTCGTCGGTCTGATGAGCGTGTACGCCGGCTTCACCAGTGACCTGCCCGATATTAGCGAAGTCGAGAACTTCGACCTCGCCGAGGGCTCGACCGTGATGTCGGCCGACGGCACCGAGCTCGCGACGTTCGCCGCCGAGGACCGTCGAGTCATCCCGTTCGATGACATCCCACCGCTCATCGTCGATGCGCAGGTCGCGGCTGAGGACCAGCGGTTCTGGACGAACCCGTGCGTCGACTTTCAGGCCATCGCGCGAGCTTTCCTCCAGAACTTCCGGGCCGGCCAGACCGTTTCAGGGGCCAGCACCATCTGCCAGCAGCTGGTTGGTACGCGTCTGCTCGACACGCAGCTCATGGCCGATCCCA
The DNA here is from genome assembly GCA_013820865.1 of Chloroflexota bacterium. Lineage (GTDB taxonomy): Bacteria > Chloroflexota > Limnocylindria > QHBO01 > QHBO01 > JACDBZ01. The sequence continues at coordinate 1,047 of JACDHU010000329.1, read as the reverse complement.
GCCGCGGCGTCGAGCTCAAGGTGAAGGAAGCGATCCTTGCGCTCCGGCTCGACGACCGATACCCCGGCCGGGAGGGCAAGGAGCGGATCATCGAGATGTACCTCAACCAGGTGTACTACGGCAACAACGCCTACGGCATCTGGGCCGCGGCGCGCGGCTACTTCGACAAGGATCTGACGTCGGACGCTCCCGAGGACCAATTGACGGTGAGCGAGGCCGCGATGCTGGCCAGCCTGGTGCGTGCTCCGTCGCGCCTGGACCCGACGACCGAGGCCGTCACCGAAGAAGTCGATGGTGGGACCGCCTACTTCGTGCTGGAGTCGGCTCAGGCCATCACGTCGCGCGACATCGTGCTCCGGCAGATGGTCCAATCGGAGTTCATCACTTCGGCCGAATACGACGAAGCGCTGGCCGAGCGGATCAGGCTGGCGCCGCCGAGGGACACTGCCTACCGAGCGCCGCACTTCGTGTATGCCGTGCGCCGCGAGGCGGCTGAGCTGCTCGAGGGCGAGGATCTGCTTGACATCGGTGGTCTGCGTATCACAACGACACTCGATTACGACGGCTATCAGACGACCGCCGAGAAGTGGGCCGAGGTCGCGTATGACATGGATCGCCTGTCGGACGCGGAGCTCACCGAGAAATACGGCGAACAGGCGCTGACATGGATCGCCCAGCTCCGGGGACGCAACATCAACAATGACGCGATCGTGACGATCAACTATCGAACCGGAGCCGTGCTGGCCTACGTTGGATCGGCCAACTTCTACGGAGAGGCGACGCCGCAACATCAACCAAACTACGACGTCCTTGGCCAGGGCTTCCGCCAGTCCGGATCGGCATTCAAGCCGATCACGTACGCGGCCGGTTTCGAGACCGGCACCATCACCCCGGCCACGATGTTCATGGATGTCGAGGGCGAGATCGTCGACGGCTATTCCGTGCCGAACGCCGACAACCGTGAGCGTGGCCCCGTTCGCGTCCGCGACGCCCTGAAATACTCGCTCAACATCCCGGTCGCCAAGGCCCAGCAGCTCATCGGTACCG
>JACDHU010000328.1 GCA_013820865.1 Chloroflexota bacterium | reverse complement strand
GACCCGCCCAATGACCCGCTCCTTCCGCTGATCGCGGATGCTCGGCGTACCGGGCGCCTGATCGAGGTGAACCCGCGCCGATTGCGCGCGGAGGAAGTGGCCGAGCTGGTCGCACTGGTGGGGGCTGCGATCGATCCGGAGGCGCTGTACACCGAGAGTGCGGGCGTTCCGTTCTACATCGCAGAGCGGCTTGCTGCGCTCGCGGCAGGCGTCGACCCCCAGAGCCTCCCGGCCGGCATCCGGGATCTGGTCCGGATGCGCCTGGCGGCCTGCAGTGCGCCGGCGCAACAGATCTTGAGTGCCGGGGCCGTGATCGGTCGCTCCTTTGAGCCGGACCTGGTTCGAGAGGTGAGCGGGCGGTCTCCGGAGGAGGTCGCGGATGCACTGGATGAGCTGGGCGCCCAGCGAATGGTCATCGCGCGACACGGGCGCATGGAGATCGATCACGATCTGACGCGGAACGTCATCCTGGAGGACCTTGGCCTTGGCCGTCGCCGTCTGCTCCATCGGCGTGCGGCGGATGCGCTCAAGCGAGTCGCCGATCGTCATGGCACGTCGGCGGACGTGGCCGCTCATCTTCACGCCGCCGGTGACGACGAAGGTGCCGCCGAGTGGTACCGAGCCGCGGGGGTCCGCGCCTCGGGCCTGCATGCGCACGCAGAAGCTATCAGCCACTTCAGCGCCGCGCTCGCGCTCGCCGCCGAACCTGACCCGGAGCTCCACGAGCGAGTCGGCGAGCGGGCGATGCTGCTGGGTCGATATGCGGACGCCGCGGTCGCCTTCGAAACAGCTGCCGCGAGCATGCCGGCGCTGGCATCATGGCGTGCCGAGATCGGACTGGCACGGGCGCATCGCCGATTGGGGAACCTCGCGCTTGCCGATGCGCACCTCGACGCGGCCCTCGCGGGCCTGGGCTCGGAGCGCTTGGAGGAGCGTGCGGCCGCGCTCGTCGAACGGGCGCTCATCGCCGATCGTCTCGGTCGTGATGAGGAGGCGGCGGCGCACGCGGCCGCCGTCCTGGACCTTGCGAACATCCGCGGCGAGCCGATGGAATTGGCTCAGGCGCACAACCTGGCTGGCCTGCTTGCGCGTCATCGCGGGGATGCCACCGTCGCTCGGCGACACCTGACGGACGCGCTGAACATCGCCGCCACGCTCCCCGGACAGGGGGCACGCATGGCCGCGCTCAACAATCTTGCCCTCCTCGATGTGACGGAGGGTTCCTCCGACGTGGCCGAGGCGCGGCTGCGCCAGGCGATCGCCATCGCCACCGCGACCGTGGACCGGCACCACGAGGCCGCGTTGCGGAACAATCTTGCCGACCTGCTCAACGCCTCTGCACGGCGTCCGGAGGCCATCGCCGAGGTCACCCGTTCCGCCACGATCCTTGCCGAGCTCGGTGGCCTCAGCACTGCCTCGCGCGATCCCACTCCGGAGGTGTGGCGCCTCGTCGACTGGTGAGGGCGGCTATTGGGCGCTTCGTTCCCATTCGGACTGGCGCGGCCGGCCCATCGCTTCCCAGGCGGTCGCATCGGCACCCAGCCGCAGCGCGTGCACAACTTGCCGGGCGGCGAGGCCGACAATCGCGGTGAATGTCGGATAGGCGAACTCGATCTCGGCCAGGCGTTCGACCGGCATCCCGGCCGCCATCGCGGCGGCGGCGATCTGGACTACCTCGACAGCCTGCTCACCGATGACGTGCGCCCCGAGCACGCGACGGCTCTCGGCATCCACGACCAGCTTGCAGAAGCCTTCGGTGCGCCGATCGATCACGGCCCGATCGAGATCGGTGTAGGGAATGCGCCCGATGACGACTCCCTGGCCGTCGGCGGACGCCGCTGCTTCGGTCAGGCCGACGCTCCCGTATTCGGGATCGGTGAAGCCTCCGTGTGCGACGATGGTGTGACGCAGCGTTCCGCCCGTTGACCCGAGCGCGTTCTCTGCTGCCACGCGGCCCTCGTGCGTGGCGCCCTGGACGAGCATCATGCGCCCCGTCACGTCACCTGCTGCCCAGATGTGCGGTGCCGAGGTGCGTAGCTCGTCGTTGACAGCGACATAGCCGCGCTCAGTGCGTACGCCGGCGTGCTCGAGGCCGAGGCCCTCGAGATTCCCCGGCCAGCCGACGGCAAGGATTACCGCGTCCACATCGATCTCCGTGCCCGAGTCGCGGTGCCGATACGACAGACGCAGGTTGCGACCAGCTCGTTTGATTGCCTCCACGCCGTCGATTCCGACAAGCACGTTGATCCCGTTGGCGGCGAAGGCGGACTGCAGTGCCGTCGAGATATCGGGATCTTCGCTCGGTACAACGCGAGGCGCGAGCTCCAGGACCGTGACGTGTGAGCCAAAGGCCGCAAAAATTGAAGCCAGCTGTGCCCCGGTGGCCGCGGCGCCGACGATCGCCAGCGAAGCGGGCAATCGGGGCAACGCCCACACGTCACTGTGC
>JACDHU010000071.1 GCA_013820865.1 Chloroflexota bacterium | reverse complement strand
CGACCGCAGTCCGACGGCGGCGGCGGACCGATGCTGACGGCCGATGCGATACCCGTCGACGAACCGGAGCAGGCCCGCAGCGCTCCACGGCGATGACCTCGTTCAACGTAGCCGGGCTTCTTCACGAGCCCCCCGGGCTGACGCGTGATGTCCGGTTGCGCGATCATTACCTCAACCTCGGAACGGACGTGGAGCTCGCCGGCCCGCTTGATGCCGACCTGCGATTTCATCGCACGAATCGCGGAATCATCATGCGGGGCGAGCTGCGCGCTCCGCTGCGCCGTACCTGCGCGCGCTGCACCGATTCCTACGTCGAGGATGTCCGGGTCGCGGTCAACGAGGAATTCCTGCCGACACTGGATCCCGAGACGGGGGCTCCGCTCCAGCTGGAGGAGGGCGAGGATGCCGCCGCGCTGCGCATCGACGAGCACAACGAGATTCAGCTCGACGAGATCTTTCACGATGAGCTGGCGCTGACCGAGCCGATGCACCCGCTGTGCCGCCCGGACTGCCCCGGACTGTGCGTCGAGTGCGGCGAACGGGCTGACGTCGGAGACCATACCCATGGCGGCCCGGAGATCGACCCACGTCTCGCTGGCCTCGCAGTGCTGCTCAAGGATCGCAACGGCGATGGTTCCTGACTGCGATCGTCCAGGGGTGGGATGGTCTCCAACGAGATTGCGGCTATACTGCGGCGTCCCGTTTTCATTTCTTCAAGGAGTCACGCGTGGGCGTCCCCAAGCGAAAAGTATCCAAGGCGCGCCAGGGCGAGCGCCGGTCGCATCTGGCGATCAGTGCGCCGCCGCTCGTGGAGTGCGATCACTGCCATGAGCTCAAGCGCGCGCACCACGTGTGCCCCACCTGCGGTTGGTACGCCGGCCGCGAGGCGGTAGCGATCGAGCCGGTCGCCCCGGTCGAAGGCCAGCGCTAACCAGAATGCGCATCGCGGTCGATGCGATGGGGGGCGACAACGCCCCTCGCGAGATCGTGCGCGGCGCCATTGGCTATGCGTCCACCAGCGCCGACGAGGTCATCCTCGTCGGTGATGTGCCGCGTATGGAGCGCGAGATCGTCGACTACGCGAAGGCGAGCCCGGCCAACATTCGCCTCGTCGACGCGCCGGAAGTCATCGAGATGGGCGAGCATCCAGCCACCGCCCTGCGCGCGAAGCGGCGGGCCTCGATCGTGGTCGCCACCGACCTCGTGCGTGATGGAGCGGCCGACGCCGTCGTGAGTGCCGGCTCGACCGGCGCAACGATGGCCGCCGCCGTGTTTCGATTGGGGCGAATCTCTGGCATCGACCGGCCCGCCCTGCCAGCCCACATGCTGACAGCCACCGGGCCCGTGATGCTCCTGGATGTCGGTGCGAATGTCGATTCGGATCCAGAGAACCTGGTGCAGTACGCCGCCATGGGCAGCATCTTCGCCGAGCACGTGTTGCATGTCGCCAACCCGCGCATCGGGCTGCTCAACATCGGCGAGGAAGTCGAAAAGGGCGACACGCTTGCGCGCGCGTCGCACGAGAAGCTCGCGGCCGCCGGTCTCCATTTCATCGGCAACGTGGAGGCCCACGAGATGATCGCGCACCGCGCGGATGTCGTCGTGTGTGACGGCTTCGTCGGCAACGTCGTCATCAAGTTTTTCGAGGGTCTGACCGGCTTCATCTTTCGCGCCATGAAGGAGGATCTCAAGCAGGGGCCGATGGCGCCACTCGCGCTGTTGGCTCTCAAGCCGGGCTTCGACCGCCTGAAGGCGCGCTTCGACTACGAGGCGAATGGGGGATCCCCTCTGCTCGGCGTCAAGGGCGTGAGCATCGTGACCCACGGCCGCGCCGAGGCTCGCATGATTCAGAACGCCATCCGCGTCGCCTCGGAGGCGGCGCATGCACGTGTGCCGGAGCTCATCGCCGAGTGGACGCGAGATCACCCTGCCCTCGTGCATCGTGGCGTGCGTTCGCGCATCGCCGCACGACTTCACCGCGAGCGTGCCTGACGGTGACGGCCAGCACCCGACGTTCATCGCGCCCATCGGCGGCCGGCCTGCTGGCTCGACGGCTGGCGCTGCTGGCGCTGTTCGAAGAGGAGTTTCGCCCCGGAAGTGCGGGTTCGGCGCTCGAGCGGATCGCGACTGAGCGCGACGTTCCGGATGCGGTCCGGGCCCACGCAAGCACGATCGTCAGCGGCGTGGGCGATCACCGCGCGGACCTTGACGCCCGCATCGCCCGCGAGGCGCCGCTCATCCCGGTCGCGGAGCTCGGTCGCGTCGAGCGCACGATCCTTCGGAGCGCGATGTTCGAGGTGCTATACTCCGCCGCGACCCCGAGCGGGGAGACGATGCGTGATGCCGTGTCCCTCGCCCGGATCTACGCTGGCGATGCGGCACGACGCCTTGTCAATGGCGTGTTAGGAAGCGTTTCCAGATCACCGGGTGGAGGAGCCTCACGTTGACCGACGGGACCACGTACGACCGACTCAAGAAGATCATCGTCGAGCAGCTTGGCGTCGACGAGGAGGAGGTCACCACGACCGCCTCGTTCGTCGAGGACCTGAATGCCGACTCCCTCGACCTGGTCGAGCTCATCATGAGCCTCGAAGAGGAGTTCGGGATGGAGATCTCGGACGAGGATGCCGAGCGCATTCAAAAGGTCTCCGACGCTGTCGAGTACATCGAGGAGCACCAGCAGTAGGCGGAATTCGCCCATGGATGCTGGCCGCGCGCGGGACGGGGCGCTGGATGAGCTGATCGAGCGACTCGGCATCGCGCCGCGCGACCCGGAGCTCTTCGGGCAGGCTTTCGTGCATAGCTCGTATTACAACGAGAATCCGGCGGGCCTCGCGGGGCACAACGAGCGCCTGGAGTTCTACGGTGATGCGGTCATCGGCCTGGCGGTCAGCCGGCTGGTGTTCGATCGCTATCCCGATGAGGACGAGGGCTTCCTGACCGCGCGCCGCGCGGCCCTCGTCAACCGCGACGCGCTGGCCGCCATGGGATTGTCACTTGGACTCGACCGCCATCTGCGGCTCGGGCGTGGTGAGGCGGAGGCCGGCGGGGCAACCCGGCCATCGGTTGTTGCCGCCTGCTTCGAGGCACTGGCGGGCGCTCTGTCCCTGACCGAAGGGGCTGCCAGAACCGAAGAAGTCCTGGTGCGCCTGTTCGAGCCACGGCTCGAGGCGCTGGCGGATATTGCCGGCCCGCCGAAGTCGGCGAAGTCTCGGCTCCAGGAATGGACGCAGCGGCACCATGGCAGCAAGCCGGTCTACCAGTTGAGCGAAACCAATGGGCCGCCCCACGAGCAGGAGTTCCTGGTAGCCGTGGTCGTCGACGGCACGGTCGTAGGCGCGGGATCCGGATCCAGCCGCCAGCGAGCCGAGGAGCATGCGGCCCGGACGGCGCTCGATGAGCTCGTGCCGGCGTCCACCGACTCATGAGCCGTCTCAAGGAGCTGCGGCTGCATGGGTTCAAGTCGTTCGCGGACCAGACGCGCTTCGTGTTCGAGCCGGGGGTTAACGCCGTGATCGGGCCGAATGGCTCCGGCAAGAGCAACATGGCCGATGCCGTGCGATGGGTGCTCGGTGAGCAGTCGAATCGATCCCTGCGCACGCGTCGCGCCGATGATGTCATCTTCGCCGGCTCCGAGACGCGGCGACCGCAGGGCATGGCCGAAGCCATCCTCACCCTGGACAACGCCGATGGCTGGCTGCCGATCGACTATGCCGAGGTGAGCGTCGGACGTCGGGCATATCGCTCCGGGGAGAGCGAGTACCTCATCAACGGGGCGCGCGCGCGGCTGAAGGATGTGGTCGAGCTCCTGGGCGAGGGGCGTCTCGGCGCGAACGAGCTTGTTGTCGTGGGCCAGGGCACGGTGGACTCCGTGTTGTCGTTGCGCCCGGAGGAGCGGCGGCAGCTGTTCGACGAGGCGGCCGGGGTGAAGTCGCTCCAGGTGAAACGGAACGAGGGCTCCTCGCGCCTGGCGAAAGCGCTTGACAACCTGACCCGTGTCAGCGACTTGGTGGGGGAGCTGAAGCCGCAGGTTCGACGGCTCGCCCTCCAGGCCGAGCACCAGCAACAGCACGACAGCCTTGGTGCGCGGGCGCGTGGACTGGTTACGGTCCAGCATCGCCGCCGCGACCAGGCGGCGCGTGCTGCCCTGGGCGAGGCTCGTCGGGCTGCTGCCGCCGGGGAGGCGGCACTCGACGCATTCCGTGAGGCGCAGGAGGCCGGGCGGCAGTCGGTGTCCGAGGCGGAGGCGGCCTACTGGGAGGCCGAAGAGGCGTCGCGCGCCGCGGCGATTGCACGCGAGGAAACCCGCGCCGCCGTGATTCGTGCGGAGAGCCGGCTCGAATCGATTGATGCCCGTCTACGTGAGGCTGTCTCGACCTTGGATCAGGAGCGGGCCGAACTGGCCGATTCTGAGGGTGCGCCAACGTCCCGCGAGGACGACTCACTCGACGTGGAGATCACGCCGGCACTGGCCGAGGCGGCGCAGGCCGAGGAGGGATGGCGGTCCGCCGTCGCCGAGCTGGCCATGGCCGATGAGGCCCTGCTCGCTGCGGAGGAGGCGGTCGCGTGGGTGCGATCCAGGGACAGTGACCAGATTGCCGCGGCAGCGCGAGCCTCGGAGGAGGACGCACGTCATCGGATGCGTCACGAGCAGGCCACGGAAGAGCGAAGTGCGACACACACCGCACTGGCCGCGGCCACTCGGGCGCAGGAGACCGCCCGGCGGGTGATGGATGTTGCCCGGGATGATGCGGTCCAGGCGAAGGCACGCGCCGAACTTGCCCTGCTCAAACGGGACGACGCGCAGCACATCGCCGACGGGACGCGCCAGGAGGCCATGCGCATCAGCGAGCGGCTGGCCGCCATGCGCGCCGAGCTCGACGCGGCGGCCGAGCCGCATGACGCCGCATCGCGGCTGGGCCGCCGCCTCGCTTCGGCTGGCTGGAAGACGCTGCTCGATGCGGTCGATCCGCCGGAAGCGTCGTGGCCGGCCGTCGAGGCCGTCGTCGGCGGTGAGCTCGAGGCAGCGCTCCTGTGGGCGGACGGCGACCCGACCACGGAGGTCGTTGGCGCCCGCGGCGCGGCGCGGCTGTTGGCGTCCGGGCTTGACGTCGATGCTGGCGAACGGGCGACGGCGCTCGAAGCGGTCGGCGCGCAGCGGACACTGGCCGACTGGATCGGCCCAACCAGGGCGCCGCTCGCGTTCCAGCGGACCGTCGTGGCAGCCGATGTCGCAGCGCTCCTGCGGGGCTGGCGAAACCTGCCTGCGGGCTGGGCGGCCGTCACGCCCGCCGGCGACCTTGCTGATGCTCGCGGCGTCGTCGTCCTGCGCGGTGACGCTGATCCTCCGGGCGGCACATCCGCGCGCTCGCACGCTCGTCGGCGCGACCTCAACGACGCTGTCGTGACGCTCGAGCGAGAGGCGGCCGATGCCAACCTTGGCGCGCATGAGGCAGCAGAACGTCTGCGCGCCATGCGTGACGCGCACCTGGCCTCGGCCGGTGCACACGAGGAGGCTGAACGCGCGGCGCGGCGGTCGCGCGATGAGCTGGACGCCGCTGACGCCGACGTGAAACGGCACATGGGCCAGCTTGCCCGGCTGGATGCCGAGCTCGCGACCCTGGCAGGACGGGCGCGGACCGTGGATCCGGCGCTGGGGTCGACGGCCACGGAGGACGAGCTGGCGCGTCTCCAGGAAACGGCGGGCGAGGCCCGCACGCTGCGCGACGCCATGGCGCGCTCGCGCGACGCAGCCCGTGAGCGCTGGACGGCGACCCGCCACGCCGCGGAAGAGGCCGAGGCCCGCATGGCGGGTCAACGCCAGGAGCGCAACCTGCGCGAGGTGCGAATCACGCAGTTGCGCGCCGCGATCCCGTACCGGGAGCGTGCCATCGCGGAGCTGAGCGTTGAGCGTGATGAGTTGGCTGAGATTGCGGCCCGTGCCCTCGTTGCCGACCAGCAGTCGGTGGCTGTGCACGCCATGGCCGAGGCTTCGCGAACGGCGCGGCGTGCCGACCTGCTCGAGCTGGAGCGCGCGCAGACTGGGACCGTTGCGCAGTTGGCCGAGCTCGAGCGCGTTGCCCAGTCGACGGCGATCGAGGCTTCTCGGCGTGACGAGGTGCTCAACGGACTTGGGCGCGAGCGCGAGCTGGCGTTCGAGGGGTTGCCCGTGACCGTGGCCACGGTGCGCCTCGACGAGTTCGAAGCGCTCGATGACGAGGAAGTCACGGCTGATCTGCGGCGCGTTCGACGTCTGTTGTCGCAGATCGGATCGGTCAATCCGTTTGCGGTGGAGGAGCACCTCGAACTCTCGACGCGCCTGGGCGAGATGAGCTCGCAGGAGCAGGACCTGCGCGCCGCGATCACCTCGACCGAGGAGCTGATCGCCCAGCTCGACACCGAGATCGGCGCGCAGTTCGACCGGGCCTTTCAGGCCATCGCTGCGCGCTTCGACGAGTACTGCCGGCTGCTGTTCGCTGGCGGATCGGGCTCGCTCCAGATGCCCGACGAAGCCGATGGTGACGCCCCCGGCGGCATCGAGATCGTGGTGCGACCGCCGGGCAAGCGCCTGCAACGCCTCGCGATGCTCTCCGGCGGCGAACGTGCCCTGACCGGGGTGGCGCTCCTGTTCGCCATGCTCACCGTCAACCCCGTCCCGTTCTGCATTCTCGACGAGGTTGATGCGGCGCTGGACGAGGCCAATATCGGACGCTTCGCCGATGCGCTGCGCAAGCTGTCCGAGTCGATAGACTTCGTGGTGATCACACACAATCGGGCCACCATCGAGGTGGCCGATACGATCTACGGTGTCACCATGACCGATGCCGCGGTCAGCCGGCTTCTGTCGCTGCGCCTGGCCGACGTGCCCGCTGAGGTGATGGCCTGATGTTCTGGCGCCGCCGCGACGAGCCTCCGGATGAAGCCCCAACCGAGGAGCCGAGGGAGTCGAGCGAGCCGATGACGGTGGCGCGTCCGCGCCGCGAGCCTTCCGGCATCGGCTTGCGGGCGCGGCCATCAGGCTTCGGCACGCGCATGCGATCAATATTCGGCAGTGGTGCCCCCGCGACCGATGCGACGTGGGACGAGGTGGAGGAGGCGCTCATCGCCGCCGATGTCGGCGCGACCACCACGCTCGAGCTGGTGGATGCGGCGCGGGAGCGCCTCCGCCGCGAAAACGGACGCAGCGGCGACGATGCGCGTCGGGCGCTGGCGACCGAGATCCGAGATCGGCTGGCACGGGTGGGGTCCGGGCGCTTCGAGCTGGGCGAAGCGCCGTCGGTCATCCTATTCGTCGGCGTGAACGGCACCGGCAAGACGACGTCGATCGCGAAGCTGGCGTATCGGCTCAAGGCCGATGGCGTCTCGCTCACGATTGCCGCCGCGGACACCTTTCGCGCCGCCGCGATCGAGCAACTGCGGATCTGGGGCGAGCAGCTAGGCGTGTCAGTCGTCGCACAGCGCATCGGCGCGGATCCGGGTGCGGTCGCCTTCGATGCAGTTGCGGCGGCGCAGTCCCGCGGGCTCGATGCTGTCCTCGTCGACACGGCCGGCCGCCTCCAGAACAAGCAGCAGCTCATGGACGAGCTCGCCAAGATTCGGAGGGTGATCGAGCGCCGCCTGCCGGGTCAGCCGCGCCACGTGCTGCTGGTGCTCGATGCCACCACCGGCCAGAACGGCCTGGCGCAGGCCGAGGCGTTCAGTCGCGAAGTTGGCGTCACCGGCATCGTGCTGACCAAGCTGGATGGCACAGCCAAGGGGGGAGTGGCGCTGGCCGTCGCCGACCGGCTGGGCGTGCCGATCTTGTTCGCCGGCGTGGGAGAGGAGATCGACGCATTGGCGCCCTTCGACCCCGAGGCGTTCACCGAGTGGCTCTTCGCCGAGTAGCTTCATTGCTCGCGTGGCGCGCGACCCCTAGAATGGGCAGCCGTGTGCCGGCGCGATCGCGCCGATCGACAAGAC
>JACDHU010000327.1 GCA_013820865.1 Chloroflexota bacterium | reverse complement strand
CAGGTTAAGCAGCTTGGTTTGTGGCTCGCGCCCCGTGGGTCGGGACTTCACCTCCGCGACCCTGCCTCCCTTCCAGGAGCCGCCGTCAGATGGCGGCAGCGGTATCCAAGGCCGACATCGCGACAGCTACCGACTCCTGCTCCATCTGTTCTATGCCAGTCGCCGTGGCAAGCTCGCGCCATGAGCTGACCGCGTCGGCGACTTCGCGGACGATCCGGCGCGCCTCGTGCTCGGTGAGCCCAAAGAACGGCCTGACGTCGAGCACGTCGCTTGCCGTAGGATTCGCCGCAACGCCATTAATGGCAGTCGCGTGCTCGCGCATCTCGCGCGCGGGATTGAGATCGAAGGCGGGCGCGAGCCGCCAACCGCCGGGGTGACGAAGGAAGCCGTGATTGCGAAGATGGTCATCGCGGTTACCCGCCAGCACGTTGAAGGCCATGCGCCGGTACAGCTGCATGAGATCCTGCCGCATCAGATCTGGGGCACCGTGGTCGGCGATCGCCTCGGCGATCTCTATGTAGTCAGCGCCGATCGTGTCCATCCGGCCCGTAAGCGTCAGCGCCGACGCGTACAGTCGTCGACCCGACGCAGTCCGGTCGAAACGCCGCGTCGCGAAAGTTCTCTCGGGCCCCACGATCGTCAGCAACTCGGTTTCCGCTACGTCGACCCCGGCGTTCGCGGCCATGGACGAGTAGATGTGCTCCCAGGCAGACACATCACGGCGGTCGGTCCGGGAAGGAAACTTGGCAATCCATAGGCTGCCGTCCGGCGCCAGGTAGTTCGCCTTGGGACGCGCTCCGCCGAGCGACGATCCCGGCGCGACGAGGACTTCGAGATCTGGGATCGACGTGCCGGTGGGATTGTCCTCGAAGGCGCGGGCAAGCGTCTGTAACTCGCGCAAGCGGCGATACGGAGGGACGTGGGTTACCTGATCGGCAACGTAAGGGCCGTCGACGCCACGGCGAAGGCGCAATGCGCCCATGCGTGTTTCGTCGGGCACGCCGACCAGGAACTCCCAGTCGTCGAGATGCCGTCCGCGGGCACGCCGGATCATCAACGCCTCGCCCCACTTGTCCGGCGCCGTATCGGCGAAGATTCCTGGCAGACGGCGACCGGGCACCGTGTATTGCGCCTCGGTCAGGGGCAGCGTCGGATCAACAGCGAAGTGCCGCTCCGTGTCATCGAGCCACGAGCGGGCGTAGGCAAATGCAACTGACAGGATCCGACCAGGCCAGCGAGTGAGGACGCCGACCGGCCGTGGCGGACCAAGCTCGGGGGCGTCAAGGATGACGACGACATCGACGCGCTCAGAGCTCATCAGCAAGACCGCGGGACCTCGGACGGCGCGGACGGCCAAGCCGCGAATCTGCAATCACCTCTCCGGCCTCATCGCGCGCGCCGACCTGATCCAGGTCGGATCCGAGTCCGAGGACGTCGAGGTAGCGCGCCAGGACGGCGAGGCTGACCGAGAGATCGCCGCTCTCGAGGCGCGAAATAGTCGGCCTGGACACAAGCACGCGCGCCGCCGCCTCGGCAGCACTCATGCCGCGGCGGCGGCGGGCAAGCCGCAGGCGGCTACCGAGTTCGACCGCCCGTCGTTGGGTATCCGGGTAGACAGTACGCTTTGGTCGAGACATGTAACATACTATTGACCGTACCCACGCTTACTGTCAATAGTATGGGGCACTAGCGCTCGCGATACGATCGCCCAGAGGCGCCCGTCTAGCCCTTGAGATCGCCTTAAAGTGGCTTCGCACGTCGGTGTGTCGTCACGCCAACACCTCACCGCGCCCAACAGAGCCTCGGTTCCCATCGGCACGAACGGACCTCTGTGGCGCTCATAACGCCGGGATAACTAGTCGTGAGTCCGCCGCGGTGAGGGGTTACCGCTTCGGGAAAGAGCTCTCCCTGCCCATGCGGCACCATCGGCCCAGATGCTGGCACGCCGGCCACGTCGCGATGAGCCCAGCCGAACTCTTCAAGCCGTATGGCCATCGCCGTCGGGCTGACCACAAACTCATCGGCGAGCTTGTGCACCGGTCCCCAGCCCGTCCAGCGCGACGCCGGCAACCGGGCACGAACGTCATCGCGGGGCATCAGGAGACTGGCAGAGAACATCTCTGCCTGCCGCTCGATCGGATCCGGCGACTTGTCTCGGCACAAGACACGCACCCCATCGACGAGAGGCAGATCTGGGTTGCCATTCAGGTCGCCGCTTTCATTGTTACCGTCGTCATAGTCTGGTGGCTCGCTCGACTTCTCATCAGGTCTAGGTGCGGCCGAGGCTAGTCAGCGTTACCGAGCCACGTCGCGGAGAGCCGACCACGGCGGGATTGGGCCAAGGCCCGTCAAGTGGTGTAACAGGGAACGTGATGTCCTCAGGACGACGATCGTCGTCTAGCTCGCCATTAGCAGCGGCACCACCTCCTCGTTCGCCCCAGGCCCGTCGATCTGGAGCATGGA
>JACDHU010000326.1 GCA_013820865.1 Chloroflexota bacterium | reverse complement strand
GGACATCGAGATCGTGCGTCTGGCGCGCACGCCGACGCTCATCCTTCTTCCGACTGAGCGCGGTCGGCTTGCCATCGCACCGGCCGATGACGCTGAGCTGCTTGACGCTCTTACGCGCGCGGCGCGTGCTCGCCAGCGTCTCGATGAGCTCGCCCTCCCGGCAGCTCCGGCCGTTGCGCCACCGCCTGAGCCCGTAGTTCCACCAGAGGTGGAAGGGCCGCACATCCTCACCGGCATCGAGCGGGCTTTGCTCGAGGAGCGATTGGGTCAGGAACGCCGGGCAGAGGCAGAAGCGGCGGCCATAGCCGAGGCATCGGCGGCTGAGGCGGCCGCCGCGGTGCCCGAAGAGCAGCTCGAATCGGCCGAGGTAGCCGAGGTGGCCGAGGCTCCGCCTGTCGCATCTCGACGGCGCGCCGCGCGCCCTTCGTGGTTTCGACTGCCTCGCGTGGCGGTGCGGCGCCCGCGTCCGTCGGCCGTCCTCGTGCTCTTCCCGCTCATCGGGGCGGGCTCGGCATGGGGAGCCGGTCTCCTCGCTGGCGGGATGCCCGCGGCGGGCACCGACCTGGCACGCCTCACCTCTCTCGCCCTGGTGCTGTCCGGCCCGGCGACGTCGGTCGGCGCGATCCTGGCGCGCGCGTGGTGGCCGCGCATGGTGGGGGTGGTGGTCGCGGGCGGCCTGGCCGCATCGGTCTTCATCGGGAGGGCGCTGGTCGGCGGCTGAATTGACACGGCGCCGGGTCGCTGCGACCATCGGCCTCTGGCACGTGGCCCCGCAGGAGTCCGTCCCGTCCCGGACATCGGGGCGGGATTCGTCATTTCTTCCAGCAGGAGTTGTTCGTTGTTCAAGCCGGTATCGAGCAAGCTGGACGTCCCCGCGCTCGAGCGTGAGGTGATCGAGCGCTGGCGCGAGCGCGACACCATGGCGCGCTATCTGGCGCGCAACGCGGCATCGGAGAAGCGTTACAGCTTCCTGGATGGCCCGATCACAGCGAACAACCCGATGGGCGTCCACCACGCCTGGGGCCGCACCTACAAGGACCTGTTCCAGCGCTACCACACCATGCTTGGGGAGCAGCAGCGCTACCAGAACGGCTTTGACTGCCAGGGCCTGTGGATCGAGGTCAACGTCGAGCGCGAGCTCGGGTTCAACAACAAGCGCCAGATCGAGGAGTTTGGGATCGACCGCTTCGTCGAGCTGTGCAAGGTACGCGTCGACACCTTCGCGGCCATCCAGACCGCGCAGAGCAAGCGCCTCGGCTACTGGATGGACTGGGACAACAGCTACTACACGAACTCCGACGAGAACAACTACACGATCTGGGCCTTTCTGGCCGAGTGCCGCCGGCGCGACCTTCTGTATCGCGGCCATGACGTCATGCCCTGGTGCACTCGCTGCGGAACCGGCATCAGCAACATGGAGGCGGCCGAGGGCTATGCCACCGCAAAGCATCTGTCGGTCACCATTCGCCTGCCGATCACGACGCCAGGTCGCACGGACGAGGATCTCCTGGTCTGGACGACGACGCCGTGGACGCTGTCCAGCAACGTGGCGGCAGCGGTCCATCCGAAGCTCACCTACCTGCTCATCGAGGGGAGCGATGGCCGACGCTGGTGGGTCTCGTCCGGCTCGAAGGCGAAGGTGGCGCGCGACGCGACGGTCCTTCGCGAGGCGCCGGGCTCAGAGCTCGTCGACCTGACCTACGAGGGGCCGTTTGACGATGTTCCGGCCGCGGACGGTATCGCGCACCGAGTGATTCCGTGGAATGACGTATCGGACGCGGAGGGAACGGGGATCGTCCACATCGCTCCAGGTTGCGGCCAGGAGGACTTCGCGTTGAGCAAGGCCTTCGACCTGCCGGTCATCGACCCCATCGACCAGTTCGGCATCTTCGTCGATGGCTTCGGGTGGCAGACCGGTCGTTACGCGGGGGCCTCCGAGGATCCGGCCGATGATCTCGCACGCGCGGTGGTCGCGGACCTCGACGCCAAGGGCATCCTGGTCGCGAAAGAGACCTACGCGCATTCGTACCCGCATTGCTGGCGCTGCGGCACGCAGCTCATCTTTCGGCTGGTGGACGAGTGGTTCATCGCCATGGATCCGCTGCGCGCGCCGATCGGCGTCTCCACGCGAGCAGTGAAGTGGCTGCCGGACGGCATCGGCCTCGAGGAGCGTGAGCTCGACTGGCTGCGCAACATGGGCGACTGGATGATCAGCAAGAAGCGCTACTACGGGCTCGCACTGCCCATCTGGGAGTGCACCAAGTGCGAGGGTTGGGAGGTCATCGGCTCGAAGGAGGAGCTCCACGAGCGGGCGGTCGCCGGCTGGGAGGAGTTCGAGGGCCATACGCCGCATCGGCCCTGGATTGACGCTGTCGAGATCGCCTGTACGTCGTGCGGAGAGCGTGCGCGGCGCACACCGGATGTCGGAAATCCGTGGCTGGACGCCGGGATCGTTGGCCTCTCGACG
>JACDHU010000325.1 GCA_013820865.1 Chloroflexota bacterium | reverse complement strand
CATCGTCGTACTCCGGCCAGAGGAGGCTGGCGAGCGTGGACCGCGCCACCACCGGTCCATCCAGCGACAGGTACGCCAGCATCGCAGTGGCCTTGCGCGTGTCGACGACCACCGTAGCTCCGTCGAGCGCCACCAACGGCGGACCGAGCATCGTCAGGTGAAGTGATCGCCGACCGCTTGCGCTACGCTTCGTGGACATCAGGCTCTATCGTAACGCGAGCGGAGCGCCCTGGCCCCCAGTACAGTGTCGGTCTGGCTGCGCCCGACGCAAGCGGACCGGTGATACCGCAGATCGCGGAGACTCGGCCCATGACATCCGTAACGATCAGCGGACGCCGCGACGCCATGGTTGCCGTGCCATGACGACCTGGACGCAGACCCTCCGACGCCGAATGACCCGCCGCACTGCCGCTCTTCCCGCCGATGCGGCCCCCGGCAGCGACCAACCGGACGCCGCCGAAACGAACGCGGTCGAGATCGAGCCGAACGATCCGATTCTTGCCTATCTCCAGAGCGCGCCGGGGCCGGTTGAGCTCGAGGCGCTCGAACTCGATTCCGTCGCCGTCCGCGACCTGCGCGCGGCCGGGGTGACGCTGGTCGTGCCCCTCATCAGTTCGGGTGAGCTGATCGGCACGCTCAACCTGGGCCCACGACTCTCGGAGCAGGGCTACTCGACCGACGATCGCCGATTGCTCGACTCGCTCGCCGCCCAGGCGGCTCCCGCCCTGCGCGTCGCGCAGCTGGTGCGGGAGCAGGAGGCCGAGGCGCGGGAGCGACAGAAATACGAGCAGGAGCTGGCCGTCGCCCAACTCATCCAGCAACACTTCCTGCCGACCACCCTGCCCCAGCCTCCGGGCTGGAGCATCGAGGCCCACTACCGGCCCGCGCGGGCGGTCGGTGGCGACTTCTACGACGTGATGGAGCGGCCGGACGGGCGCATTGTGTTCGCCATCGGCGATGTCACCGACAAGGGGGTGCCCGCGGCCATGGTGATGGCGGCCACCCGATCGCTGCTCCGCTCGGCCGGCACGGATGAACTCAGCCCGGGCGCGGTGCTGGCGCAGGTCAACGACCTCCTCCACGGCGACATCCCATCGCGCATGTTCGTCACCTGCCTGTACGGCATTCTCGACCCGCGTAGCGGCGAGCTGCGCTTCGCGAACGCCGGCCATAACCTGCCCTTCCTCCAGACCGATGATGGCGCCGATGAGCTGCGTGCGACCGGCATGCCGCTGGGCCTGATGCCGGGCATGAGCTACGCCGAGGTCGAGCATCGGCTGCTGCCTGGCCAACTCCTGCTCCTGCATTCCGACGGCGTCACCGAGGCGCATGCGCCCGATCGTGCGATGTTCGGTACGCCACGCCTGCAGGACGTTGTCGCCGGCCGCGCGGACGACCGGGGCGGGATGTTGGCCCGCGTGCTCTCCGAGCTGGAACACTTCACTGGCATCGGCTGGGAGCAAGAGGATGACATCACGCTGATGTCGCTGCGCTGGGAAGGCCAGACCGCGCCCGCAACGGCCGAGCGCGTTTTTCCGAGCCGCCGCGGGATCGAGCGCGAAGCCCTTGCCTGGGTCGCGGAAACTGTATCGGGCTCCGGTCTGGCGCCAGCGCGCGCCGAGAGTCTGAAGACGGCCGTGGCGGAAGCGGTGATGAACGCCGTCGAACACGGCAATCGTGGGGACGAAACCCTGTCCGTGGAGGTCCGCGTCGAGCGACGCGCCGACGAGCTGGTGGTGGCCATCACCGATCGCGGTGGCGGCCGCACGATCCCGATCACCGAAACCCCTGACATTGAGGCGAAGCTGCGCGGCGACCAGTCACCGAGGGGCTGGGGACTGTTCCTCATCCAGAGCCTGGTTGACACCGTGCGCGAGTCGAGCGACGAGTCGCGCCACACCGTGGAGCTGGTGCTCCGTACCGATGGAGGCAATGAAACATGAGCGACCGATTCAACGCTGCCGCGCGGCGAGAGGCAGGTGCCGGGATCATCGACCTCGTCGGCGTCCTCGACGGCGACTCGGCCGCGGCGCTGACGGAGGCGTACGCCGCCGCGGCAGCGGATGCCGACCGCATCCTGCTCAACTTTGAGCCGATGACATTCATGAACAGCAGCGGGATCGCGCTCGTGGTCGAGCTCCTGGCTCGCGCACGGGTGGAGGGCCGCGCCGTGCATGCCGCCGGCCTGTCCGACCACTACCGCCACATCTTCGAGATCACGCGGCTCAGCGACTTCATGACGATCCACGACGACATGGCCAGCGCGGTCGCCTAGACCGCACCACCCGAGGAGGAATGCACTGATGGAAGTCCGCCAGATCGACGACCGCTCGAGTGCGATCGATATCGTCGGCGAGTTGACCGGTGACAGCGAGCAGGCCCTCGCCGATGCCCACGAGGCCGCGTCCGGGCAGGGCACGAAGCTGGTGGTGCTGAACTTCAGCGGCCTGGAGTACATGAACAGCACGGG
>JACDHU010000070.1 GCA_013820865.1 Chloroflexota bacterium | reverse complement strand
CCGCTCCAGAGCAGCGCTCGACGCTCCTTGCCGTGCTCGCAGTTGCCGTCGTGGCCGGCATGACGACGATGGCGCTCGTGGCGTGGAGCTACTTCGGCTGGCGCCTGAATCGCATCGCCTCTGCCCTCGAACGTACCCTCGAGACCGACGAACCGATCGAGCTGCGCGAGACCGGCATTCCGGGCGAACGCCGGCTGGCTCGTGCGTTCAATGCCGCCACCGGCGCCTTCGCCCAGACCGAGGCCCGAGCCACGCACGACCGACTGACCGGCGTTGCGAACCGGGAGACGCTGCTGGCGACGCTTACCAACGAGGTCGAGCGGGCGGCCCGTCATTCCAAACCATTGAGCGTCGCATTCATCGACATCGACCGTTTCAAGCAGATCAACGACACCCACGGCCACAACTCCGGCGACGCGGTCCTGCGCCAGCTCGCCGGCCTCGTAGCCGACTCGATCCGGACGAGCGACATGTTCGGTCGCTACGGCGGCGAAGAGTTCATGCTCATCCTGCCGGAGACGACGCCCGATGACGCGGTGGGGCTCGCCGAAGATCTGCGCGCCATGATCATGCAGGAGCCGCTGCGCATCGCCGGCGACCAGTCGATCCAGGCCACCATCAGCATCGGGATTGCGGGCGGCCGTGGCTCGGAGCTCCAACTCGACATGCTCGTCGACCGGGCCGATGCGGCCATGTACGCCGCCAAGTCGCTGGGTCGCAACCGCACGTATCTGTTCCGCGAGCTCGACGAGGGTGCACAGGTGCGCAAGTCCCCCATCTCGGCCGAGCGCCGTGCCCAGGCCACCGCCATAGGCCAGTGGGCCAGCGACACCGCCACCCAGGCGCTCGCATCGGTCTTGGCGCCGCAGCCGCACCACCGCGGCCGGCCATCGGACATGATCGCCTCGCTCGCAACCGGCATCGGCCTCGAGATGGGCCTGCCCGACGAGGAGATCGAGCGCATCCGGATTGCCTCCCTGCTCCACGACCTGGGCAAGATCGCCATCCCGGAGGAGATCCTCGACAAGCCTTCGCAGCTCACCGACACCGAATGGCAGGCCATCGGCGAGCATCCGCGCATCGGCCAGGTCATCCTCGAACAGGCCTCGAGCCTGCGCGAAGCCATCCCCGTCATCCTCCATCACCACGAACGATTCAACGGCGGCGGCTATCCGCACGGCCTCAAAGGCACCGAGATTCCGCTCGGCGCGCGGATCGTCTCTGTCGCCGATGCGTACCACGCCATCGTCCATGACCGGCCATACAAGGCGGCACAGACGCACCAGCAGGCTCTCGAGGAGTTGCGCCGGCACGCCGGTACGCAATTCGACCCCGAAGTGGTCGAGATCTTCTGCGCCATCTATGCCGATGCCGTCCCGCCAGACGGCCTGGAGGAGGTGTACCGGCTGCGCGAACGAGCGCGCGGTGGCCTGGATCATCTCGAGGCCATCCCGCACGAACATCCGATCGAGGTCACGCCGCCGCAGCGACGCAAGGCGCGCACCAGGGAGGCATCGGGCTGATGCTGAGGCGTTGCATGCTCGTGCTCGCCATCATCGCGGCGCTCTTCGGGGCGCCGACCAACGTATCCGCTGCAGGAAACGAGCTCAGCGCGGCGCCCGCGGTCGGACGGACCACGAGCGGTACCGACGATGACGCCACGCCGGCGACCGATGGGCTGCTGAACGTGGTCCTGCTGGTCGGCCTGTCAGGCATCGCCGCGGTGGCGCTGATCGGCGTGGCCGTGATGCTGGCCGGTCGCCGCCGCGACCCCGATGACGAGGCGGCCGTTCCGGCAGCGGCCGCCTTTGCAGCCAGGGCCAGGTCCTCCCCGGATGCGACGCCGGATGCCGTCATGGAGCGTCGGATGCTGCGCCAGAGCCGGGTCCGCATGACCGACGATCCGATTTTGGCCGCGCTGGGCATCGGCAACGACGATGATGATCGGCGCCGCGCACGCCGCAACGCCGGACAAGTGAGTCGTGGTCCGGGCGAGCGCCCGAATATCAGCCGCAACTAGAACGGCGTACGCCAGGCGGTTTCCAGCTCCGACACCCGGATCGCCAGCCGTACGCCGGCCACATCCAGGCTGAGCCGATCGCCCCCGGCGGCCCCGAGGGACTGACCCGCGACCCCGGCTGCGGCGAGCGCGTCCCGCAGCTCCGGCACCCGCTCCGGCGTCAGCGCCACGATGACGCGTCCAACGCGCTCAGCGAACAGCGTCGCCGTCGGACTGGGCGCTGATTCCACGGAGATCTCGGCGCCGACTCCCGACGCAACGGCCACCCGCGCCAGCGCCACCCCGAGCCCGCCGACCGACAGGTCGTGCGCCGCGCCAATGACCGATGCGGCCGCGAGTTCGGGCAGCAGCCGGACCATGCCAACGACGGCCGGCAAGTCCAGGGCCGGCGCCCCGCCACGCTGCCCTCGACGCCAGGCGAGCTCGGACCCGGCAAGTGCCTCCACGTCGTCGGCCGCATCGCCCAGCAACCAAATCGCGTCGCCCTCGCTCCACGTCATGCGCAGCGCACGATCGCGATCCTGGATCAGCCCGATGGTTCCGACCACCGGCGTGGGCAGGATCGGTCCATCCGGGGTCTCGTTGTACAGGCTGACGTTGCCTGACACGACCGGCAGGTCAAGGGCACGGCACGCATCGGCGATGCCATCGATCGCCCGTTCGAGCTGCCACCCACCCAGACTGGTCTGCGGAGAGCCGAAATTGAGGCAGTCGGTGATGCCAATCGGCACGGCACCCATGCTGGCCACGTTGACCGCACCCTCGAGCACGGCCGATAGGCCGGCCAGGTAGGGATCCAATGCGCCGATACGCGCCGGGGACGGGCCGTCAATCGCCATGGCCAGTGCCCCCGACGTGCCCTTGATGCGCAGCACGGCAGCATCGCCGGCGCCTGGCCCGATCAGGGTGTTCGTGCCATTCATATGGTCGTAGCGCTGCCAGATCGGACGGCGATCGCGCGCGTTCGGTGATGCCAGGAGCTCCAGCAAAACCGAAGCGCTCACTGGCTGCCCCGCCAGCGCCGCCAGGTTCGTGTCAGGCGCGGGCGGAGCGGCGCCATGAATGACGTACTGCGGCGCTTCGTCGGCCAATGCACGACCAGGCACCCGGCACACGACCTCGCCACCGGTGCGACAGGTGATGACCGGCTCGTCGACGATGCGCCCAATGCTCGCGGCAGTCAGTTCGTATCGGTCGAAGATGGTCCGGACGTCCGCGACCTGATCCGGCCGCACCACGATGAGCATCCGTTCCTGCGACTCGGACAGCAGTACCTCGTACGGGGTCATGCCCGGCTCGCGCCGCGGCACGGCGTCGAGGTCAACCTCGGCGCCAACGCCGCCGCGTGCAGTCAACTCGGCGAGGGCGCAGGTCAGGCCGGCGGCGCCGAGGTCCTGCATGGCGACCACGGCATCGGTCCGGGCCAGCTCCAGGCAGGCCTCCATGAGCAGCTTCTCGAGGAAGGGGTTGCCGACCTGCACCGCCGGGCGCCGCTCCTCGCGGTCATCGCCCAGCGTGGCGGAGGCGAACGACGCCCCCTGGATCCCGTCGCGACCAGTGGAGGCGCCGACGAGCAACAGCACATTCCCGGCGCCTGCCGCGCGGGCGAGGGTGATCTCGTCATGGCGCGCGATCCCCACGCACATCGCATTCACCAGCGGATTCCCGGAGTACGACGGATCGAAGATGATCTCGCCGCCCACGTCGGGGATGCCGATACAGTTCCCGTAGCCGGCGATCCCGCCGACCACGCCGCCGAACAGGTAGCGATTGCGGGCAGCCGCGTCGGAATCGATCTCGTCATCGGCCTCGAGTGGTCCGAAGCGCAAGGAGTTGAGCAGAGCAATCGGTCGGGCGCCCATGGTGAAGATGTCGCGGATGATGCCGCCCACGCCGGTCGCGGCGCCCTGGTACGGCTCGACCGCTGACGGATGGTTGTGCGACTCGACCTTGAAGACGACCGCCAGGCCGTCACCGATGTCAATGGCTCCCGCATTCTCTCCCGGACCAACGAGCACGCGTTCCCCGATCGAAGGCAGCCGGCCCAGCAGCGGGCGGGAGTGCTTGTAGGCGCAATGCTCAGACCACATGGCGCCGAACATGCCCAGCTCGACGGTGTTCGGCTTGCGCCCCAACGCATCAACGACGAGCCCGTACTCCGCGTTGGTCAGGCCGTGCAGGTCGTTACCTCCACCAGGTGATACTCCACCACCTCCGCCTATCGGGCCGGCCCACCCAGTGGTTGGTCATGCCCGAGTTCGAGCAGGATGGCGCCCATGGCGGCAGCGGCGGTTCCCAGGAACAACAACAGGTCGCCGATGCCCGCTCGACCGAAGCCGATGCGATCCAGGGCCATACCGAAGCCGATGAGCACCACCGCGAGTGTGATAATTCGCAGGTTGGCGATGTCCGGAACGCTCGCTGAGAAGAAGACGGTGGCCGCGATCGCGAGCAGAGCCAGCAGCAGGAGGAGATCAATGAGATTGATCTGACCATCGAACAGTCCGATGACAAGGCCCAGCGCCGCGGCGATGGCGCCGGCACCGATCAACCAGGCCGACAGCGTGACAGGCATGGTGAACGGCACGTTGACCGACGGCGACCCGGACTGCTTCGAACGCTCCGGCTCCGGAGGTGCGGCGCGTTGCGCCGGTTGTGACGGAGGTGACTCGCCAGCTTCAGGCTCGGAATCCGCCGGGCGCGCCTCGACCCGCGTCGGCCCCACGTCCGGCGCCGGTTCCGGCTCACGCTCAGACGGCTCGGGATCCGGCCATGCGGGTGCTTCCGGCATCTCGGCCGGGGCCGCCTGGTCGGTCGGCTGGCCACAGGTGGGACAGAAGGATGCGGTCTCGTCGACCTCTGTGCCACAGTTTGCGCAGAATCGGGTGGCCATCGATCAGCTCCGTCCGAATCGGGTCAATGTGCCGATCAGGATGATCAGCGACGACAGGAAGAAGATGATTCCCGCCGGAGTGAGCACCCGGAGCAGACCGACCATGTCGCCATCCCAGTTCGCCGCGAGCTCGACGATCACGAACCCGGCGATGAGCCCGACGCTCCACAGCAGCGCCCCGACCAGCCCGATCGTCTGGAGCATCCCGGGCACCGCGCGCCTGAACCCGGCGATCGCAAGCACCACCAGGAGCAGGCCGAAGAGCGGAACGGGCGCCGCCAGGCCGAAGTACGCCTGATCGGCGAGCGCCGCATTGACGTCCGGGTAGCCGTTCCAGAACGCGATGCCATATCCGCCGGACCCATAGGCCCGGTCGAGCAGCGAGCTCGATCCGGCGATGAACGGAAGCAGGTAGCCGGTGATAAGGCCGATGAGGCCGATGAGCAGGACCACCGGACCCAGCACCGCGCCGCGACGTTCGTCGGCAACCGCCACGGCCCCAGGCTCCTCGGCCACGGATGGCGGGACGTATCCGGGTGCGGTGCCGCGCAGGTTTGCTCCGCAGTTCTGACAGAAGGCCACACCCGCCCGGTTGTGCGTGCCGCAGCGAGGGCAGCCCATGGTGCCCTCCGGAGTTCCCGGACGCTCGACGGTGCTTGCGACGCCGGCGGCCACGAGGCGCTGTCCGCAGTTGCGACAGAAGGCGAGTCCCGGCCGATTTTCGGTCCCGCACCGTGGGCACTGGGTGCTCTCGCTGGTCGAACCCTCGGAAGCCGGGACACTGTGAGCAGCCGTCGCGGCCGCTGCGACCGATGGGTCGTCACCCGCTGAAGCGGGCTGATCCGTCGCGGGGTATGCCTCGACCTCGCTCGGCGGCGGTTGCGCAGCCTCCCATGCCGGCTCGAGAATCGGCTCGTCACCGCGCTCCGGCGGTTCGGTCGGCCAGGTACCCTCGCTCGCAGACCCGGCGGCCGGCGGCTCAGTTGGCCATGCGGGCTCCTGCTCGCGCACGGATTCTTCCTCGCGCACGGATTCTTCCTCGCGCAGGGGTTCCTGGTGACGCGCGGGCTCCTGGCTGGGCCAGCTCTCGATCTCGGCCGCGGAGGCGGAAGCCGTCGACTCGGGCTCCTCGGCTGACGCGATCGGCTCCTGCTCTTGCGGTGCATCGGATTCGTCCGGCGCCTGGTCGGACTCAGGCCAGTCTCGGCGCTGCCGATCGTCGTTATCCATGCGTGCGTCGCCCTCCTGCGGCCGGTCGATGGGAGCCTCGGCCGATCATAGCCGACGCTCGGTCGCCGCCGGTTGCTCCTGCAGCCAGCGTTCCAGCGAACGAAACAGGCGCAGGCCATCAGTTCCACCCAACTCCGCCTCTGCCGCGCGCTCGGGGTGGGGCATGAGTCCGAGGACGTTTCCTCGCTCATTGACGAGCCCCGCAATGGAGCGCTGTGAGCCGTTCGGGTTCGCCTCGTCGGTGACCTCGCCGGCGACATTGGCATAACGCAGCACCACTCGGCCCTCGCGTTCGAGCCCGTCCAGAGTCGCGGCATCGGCGACATAGCGACCCTCTCCGTGGCTGATCGGCAGGCGGATGACATCGCCATTGGCCAGATCGCCCAGCCAGGCGGGCGCGCGTTCCGGTCGCTCAACGCGCAGCGATTGCCAGTCGCACCGGAATTGCAAATGGTCGTTGCGCATGAGTGCACCGGGCAGGAGGCCCGCCTCGGTCAGCACCTGGAAGCCATTGCAGGAGCCGATGACCGGGCCGCCGGCGGCGGCGAAGGCCTCGACAGCGCGCATGATCGGCGAAAAGCGGGCGATGGCACCGGTGCGCAGGTGGTCGCCATGCGCGAAACCGCCGGGCAGGACGACCGCGTCGCACGCGCCAAGCTCCGCCTCGAGATGCCACAGCGTCCGGCACTCCCAGCCCAGCACGTTCTCTGCGACGTGGGCGAAGTCGCGCTCGCTCCACGTGCCGGGAAAGACGGCCACCACCACGCGGGGACGCCAGGCCGCCATGGTCACGCCGGGATGGCCTCGTCCGCGTCGGTCAGCTCGGCGCGCAGCTCCCAGGTCGCCATTTCCATCACCGGATTGGCCAGGAGCCGCCGGCACATCTCGCCGATGGCGGCCTTGGCCGCTGATTCGTCATCGGCATCGAAGGAGATGCTCATCAGCTTCCCGCTGCGGACTTCCGACACCGTCTCGTACCCCAACGAGCGCAGGGCAGTTCCGATCGTCTGGCCCTCAGGGTCGGCAATCCCGGGCCGCAGCGCGACGTGCACTTCCGCCAACCAACGCATGGTCAGTCCCAGGTCCGGCCAGTGAGGCGCTCATAGGCGGCCACGTACCGGTCTCGCGTCCCGCGGATGACCTCCTCGGGCAGAACCGGTGCCGGCGGCTCCTTGCTCCATCCCGACGCAGCCACGAAATCACGCACAAACTGCTTGTCGAAACTCGCCGGCGACGACCCCGGCGCATAGCGCTCGCGGTCCCAGAAACGAGAGGAGTCCGGCGTGAGCACCTCGTCGATCACGGCCAGCTCGCCATCGATGTAGCCGAACTCGAATTTCGTATCGGCCAGGATGAGGCCGACCTCCTCGGCCCGCCGCGCGCCTTCGGCGTACAGCGCAATCGAGCGCTCCTCGAGCTGGCCGGCCAGCCCGGAGCCCACCAGGTCGGCCAATTGCGAGCGGCTGATGTTCTCGTCATGGCCGACTTCCGCCTTCGTCGAGGGCGTGAAGATCGGCTCGGGCAGGCGATCCGCCTCGCGCAGTCCGTCGGGAAGCCGATGGCCGCAGACGGTACGCGAACGCTGGTATTCGGCCCAGCCCGACCCGGCCAGGTAGCCGCGCACGACGCACTCGGCGTCGACGCGATCGGCCCGGCGAACGAGCATCGACCGATCCGCCAGCGCTGCGGCAGGCTCCGGCAGCGAGTCCGCATCGGCTGAAACGAAGTGCGAGCGCCCGAGGTCGGCCAATTGTTCGAACCACCACGCGGACAGCCGGGTCAGGACGGCGCCCTTATCGGGAATCGGCTGGTCGAACACGACGTCGAACGCCGAGATGCGGTCGGTCGCGACCAGCAGGAGGTGTCGGTCATCCACCTCGTAGGTCTCGCGCACCTTGCCGCGGTGG
>JACDHU010000324.1 GCA_013820865.1 Chloroflexota bacterium | reverse complement strand
TCGTGCTGCCGATCATCACCAGCGGCATCGGTGTGTGGCAGAGCTTCCTGTCGAACGTGGTCGGGCAGCGGGTCATGGACGATCTTCGCCTGGCGCTGTACCGGCACCTGCAATGGATGCCGCTGCGTTTCTTCACCGAGACCCGCACCGGCGAGATCCAGAGCCGCATCAGCAACGACGTCGGCGGCGTGCAGTCGGTCGTGACCGATACAGCCTCCTCGTTGCTTGCGAACTTCGCCACGGTCGCCACCACCGTGATCGCGATGTGGATCCTCGATTGGCGGCTCACGCTCCTCAGCCTGGGCCTCTTGCCGCTCTTCGCCTACATCACGTTCCGGGTCGGCAAGGTGCGGCGCGAGGTGAGCACGATGACCCAGCGCTCGCTGGCCGAGGTCAGCGCCATCACTGAAGAGTCGCTCAGCGTGTCGGGCATCCTGCTGTCCAAGACCTTCGGCCAGCAGGAGGCGTCGATCGAGCGGTTCCGCGCCGAGTCGCGACGGCTGGGCGACCTCCAGATCCGCGGCCAGATGATCGGTCGCTGGTTCTTCGCGTTGATCGGCACGTTCTTCTCCATCATGCCCGCCTTCGTGTACCTGCTCGCCGGCTCGCTGATCATCGGCGGCGACACGAACGTTTCGATCGGGACGATCGTGGCGTTCACGACCCTCCAGGCGCGCCTGTTCTTCCCGCTCGGGCAGCTGCTCAGCGTGCAGGTCGAGATCCAGGGCGCGCTCGCACTGTTCGACCGCATCTTCGAGTACCTCGAGATGGAGCATGAGATCACCGATGCGCCCGACGCGGTCACGCTGTCGCCATCGACCATGCGGGGCCAGGTGCGCTTCAACGACGTCACATTCCGCTATCCCGTGGCGCAGGCGCAGCTCGCGGTCGCGTCGGAGGCGGCCGAGGCGGAGGCCGAGGGACGCGCCGTGGCGACCACCGTCCGACCATTCGCATTGACGGACATGAGCTTCGACGCCGAGCCCGGGCAGTTGGTGGCGCTGGTTGGACCGTCAGGTGGCGGCAAGACCACTTCCACGTACCTGATCCCGCGGCTCTATGACGTCGACGAAGGCTCGGTGACGATCGACGGGGTCGACGTGCGGGGGATCGGACTCGAGTCGCTCGGACGCGTGATCGGTTTCGTGACCCAGGAGACCTATCTGTTCCACGACACCGTGCTCGCCAACCTACGCTACGCGAAGCCGGACGCCACCATGTTCGAGATTGAAGAGGCGTCGCGGGCGGCGGCCATCCATGACCGCATCATGGAGTTGCCCGATGCATATGACACCGTCGTGGGGGAGCGCGGATACAAGCTCTCCGGCGGTGAGAAGCAACGCGTGGCGATCGCCCGGGTGTTGCTCAAGGACCCTCGCATCCTGATCCTGGACGAGGCGACCAGCGCGCTCGACACCGTCAGCGAGCGCCTCATCCAGTCGGCTCTCCAGCGGCTGATGGAGGGCCGAACCACGATCGCCATTGCGCATCGGCTGTCGACCATCCTGCGCGCCGACTTGATCCTGGTCGTGGCACGCGGTCGAATCGTCGAGCGGGGGACCCACGCGGAGCTGATCCGGCGCGAGGGCCTCTACGCCAAGCTGTCGGCCGAGCAGTTTGGGATCGCCCCGGGACGTTGATCCGGTTAAGTGGCACTCACGTATCGGCGGCAGCATGCTGACCTTCCACATCGCGCGTCGGTTCATCTGGCGCAGCCGGCTCCAATCCGCCCTCATCATCTCCGGCATTGCTGTGGGCATCGGGACGCAGGTCTTCGTCGGCTCATTGATCGCGAGCCTCCAGGCGTCGCTGATTGATACGACCGTCGGTTCCAGCGCGCACGTGACGCTCGAGCCGGCCAGCGGTGGCAAACGACTCGTCCTGACCGATGCGCTCGCCTCACGCCTCGCGGACGACCCGGCGATCACGGCCGTGGTGCCGCAACAGCGGCTGTCGATGCTGGCGCTCACCGAAGGTGGCACCGATCCGCTGATCGTGCGCGTCGCCGATGCGCAGGCGCGGGACGGCATCTACGGGCTCGATCAGCGAATGGTCGCCGGCCGTTCCGATCCGGGTTCGGGTGAGCTCCTCGTGGGTCTCGACTACGCCGAGGACGCGGGACTGATCGCGGGTGACGAGCTCGTCCTGGTGACCGAGGCCGGCGAGGAGCTGACGGTCAGCGTTGCGGGGATCTTCGACCTGGGCGTGGCCGCCCTGAACGCGGCCACCGCCTTCGCCGGGCCAGAGCTGGCCGCGTCCGTGAGCGACCGTGAGCCCGACGAGTTCGACCTGATCGAGATCCAGGTCGCCGATGTGTTCTCGTCCGCGAGCGTTTTGGCGACGTTCTCCGATCTCGACGGCGTCACCGCCGTCGACTGGCAGGAGCAGAACCGCGAACTGTTGACCGGACTCCAGTCGCAGAGCATCAGCTCGATCATGATCCAGGTCTTCGTGGTTGTCGCCGTGGGGCTCGGGATCGCGTCGACCCTGGC
>JACDHU010000069.1 GCA_013820865.1 Chloroflexota bacterium | reverse complement strand
GATCTGCGATCCGTGTCGACGGATCCGCGCGCCCGAATCGAGGTGGTCGACATCTTCCGCCGCTCCGACCTCGTGCTGCCGCATGTCGAGGAGGCGATCGCCATCGGCGCGAAGGCGATCTGGATGCAGCTCGAAGTCTGGAACGAGGAGGCGGCACAGCTCGCTGCGGATGCCGGCCTGGCCGTGGTCATGAACCGATGCCCGGCCATCGACCACCCGGTCATGATCGGTACCCGCGGCGGCATTGGCTCCGAAGCCACCTGATTGTCATCACTGGCGGAAAATTGGCCCTCGATAGCTTCAGTCCCGACGCAGAACCAGCCCGATGTGTCCGTATGGCGGTCGCGGGTCGGCATAGGTCTTGACGCGGCCGTCGGTTGACTCCGCAACGGCGTCCCACAGTCGGTTCTGCGCGTCGAAGCTGGCCTCGGCCAGTTGCGGCCATCGGTCGAGCATGCGCATGCCGATCTCGTTGACGAGATGCTGGATCGAGAGACTGACGAACTCCTCGAAGACAGCGGCGGCGAGGTCGGCGACTTGCTCAGCAGCCACGTAGCGAGCGGGGTCGACCAACACGGCGTCCGACGCATCGGTATAGCGCCAGCCGACGTTGCACCAGATGTAGAGCGGCCGATCCGGACGCTCGGGAAGGGTGGTGTGCTCGTCGCGCGCGAAATCGGCGAAGGCGGAGCCGGTGATCTTGATCAGCTGGAGCTCGCGGCGGCCGCACTCGTGCTCGGTGATGGCCACCGTGCCGTCATCGGTCCGCGAGAGCTCAAGACGCGCGACACCGTGGTCGCAACGGTCACGGCTGAAGAGCCGGTCTGAGACGCCGAAGCCGTCGGCGGCTGGCACCACGGTGGCGGGAAATGGAAGGTCGCGCCCCAGCATGGTCAGGCGTTCCATGTGCGGATAGGTATCCAGGAACCCGGTTCCCACCTCGAGCAGCCATTCCTCGAGTGTCCGTGCGCGCGCCACCAGAGACCGAGCGTGGATGAAGTTCTTCATCGTGTCTGTGGCGACCACCAGCCGGTTGTCACCTTTCGTGTAGGCGTCCAAAAACTGCGTCCCGTGGACGGCCACCTCGATCTGCGCAGCCACCAGGGTGTTCTCGCGCCCGGCGAACGGGGACTCGGGAATGCGCGTGACGCCGGTCAGCGGCTCCGCGTGGGTGCGGTAAACGCTGACATCGGCTTTGCCATAGCGGATCTCGTGCTTCATGCGTCGATACTACCCACGCAGCGTGGCCAGGCGGTCCGCGGCGATGTACACCACGTCATCCAGCCCGCGGCGCAGCTCGCCGATGCGATCATCGTGCAGCGACCGCTCGAGAATCGGCACGATCGCCGAGCGAGGCCGGCCGGCGACGAAGATCACGAAGCGAAAGCCGAATATGCGCTCGTAGGCATCGTTGAGTGTCTCGAGCTCCTCGCCGATCCACGGCTCCTCCAGCGGCGCTTCTTCGTCGTCGTAGCCCTGTTCGGTGCGCGACATGCTGCTGACCGCAGAAGCGTCCGCGCCGATCCGCGGATGGGCCGCAAGAAGCTCGATCTGCTCATCCTCGGGCATCGTGCGGGTCAGATCATGCGCAGCGGCCGTCAATCCGACATCGTCCCAAAAGGGCCGCTGCTCGACGAGGCGGGCAAGGAATCGAGGTGCGTGCTCGAAGAGGGGAGCGAGGGCGTGCCCCGCGACTTCCGGCGGCAGCACATCGACGTCCGCGATGCGCGGAAAGCGCACGAAGCGCAGCGCGTCGGACTCAGTGATGTCCATCTCGAGCTCCACGTGATCTGCATGGACGGTAGCCACGGTCATCCCGCGGCGCAGGAACCAGTGAATGGCGTGCAGATTGTCGTTGGCGGTGATCAGCCACAGCCGATTCGCCTCTGACGCGGAGGCGACGCGCATGGCGGTCTCCAACAGACGCGTGCCCGCGCCCAGGTTCGACGTCTCGCTGTGCAGCGTCAGCACCTCGAGCCCTCTGTCTGATTCGTCCACGGTCAGCAGCCCGACCGATCGCCCGTCGATCTCGGCCACGACGCCTTCCCGGGTCAGCGGATCGATGACCTCGCCGAGCCGCGTGACAAGGTGGCTGCCACCGGAATGCCCTGCGACGAGCGCGCGCGCCCAGTCGTGGTCGGCGATCTCGAAGTCGCGGACCTCCATTGCGATGGATCAGCTGCCGCGGTATGTGCTCATCCCGAACGGGCTGAGCAGGAGCGGCACGTGATAGGAGCGCGTGGCATCGGTGATGCGCAGGGCGAGTGCGGCACTCTGGAAGAAGGCGTCGGGGTCATCGTCATAGCCGCCGATGTCGAAAGCGATCTGGTAATCGGCCTCAAGCAGTTCAGCTCCGGCGAGCAGATCGCGAATGCGTCCTTCTCGATCAGTGGCGAGCTCGCTCATGAGCACCGGGCTGCCCTCATTGGTCAGGCGGAAGAGCGCGACCTCGACGCCGGGCGCGGGATTGCCGGTGACGAGGTCGAGGACGTGGGTACTGATGGTCGGGCGAACGGCTGCCATGAGTCTTCTCCGTGTTGAACTTCGCCATCATGCCGGATCGCGTAGCCGCAAGCGGAGTAATCTGGAGCCCATGGCTGACCTGACGATTCGCGTGGGTGATCTCACCTTCACTGCCGATTGGGTACCCGACGCACCCCGCACGCGCCGGGCGCTCGAGCCGTGGCTACCGATTCGTTCCCGCCTCATCCACTGCAAGTGGAGCGGGGAGTCGACCTGGGTCCCGTTCGGCGAGGAGCGTCCCGACGTGGGGTTCGAGAACCACACCTCGCATCCGGCGCCGGGCGACCTGCTGATCTACACCGGCGACGTCAGCGAGTGCGAGATTCTCTTCCCATACGGTGCGGCGAGTTTCAACTCGCGCGTCGGCCAGTTGGCCGGAAATCACTTCGCGACGCTGACCTCCGGCCAGGAGCAGCTTGCCGAGATGGGACACCGCGTGCTCTGGGAAGGGGCGCAGCAGATCGAGATCACCGAGGGCGACCCGAGCTCATCGTGACCCGGCGCATCATTGCCGGCGGCACTGTGGTGACACCGGACGCGGCAATGCTGGCGGATGTAACCATCGAGGACGGCAGGATTGCTGCGGTCGTGCCGGGCGCCGCGCGGCATGGCGCGGACGCCATTGACGCAACCGGTCTGCTGGTCATCCCCGGCGTCATCGACGCACACACACATCTACGTCTCGAGGATGACGAGCATCCGAGACGATTCCACCAGGACACCCTCGCCGCGGCGCGTGGCGGGACTACCACGGTCCTCACCTTCAACAACCCCGGGACCGGCATCAGCGATGACGGATCACGCTCGCTGCTGCGTGGCCTCAAGGAATTTCGCGCCCGTACCGAAGGCCGATCCGCCATCGACTACGGTCTGTGCGCGGTCCTCAGTGGCGATCAGGACGATCCGCTCGCCGAGCTTCCGGCGCTCATCGCTGCGGGCGTACCCACGTTCAAGGCATTCATGGTCTACGACTTCCGTCTCGGTGACGAACAGCTTGAGGGCGCCATGCGTATCGCGTCCCAGCACGGCGGGATGCTCCAGGTCCACTGCGAGGACCCGCAGATCATCGAGCCCCTCGTCGCCGAGGCCCTTGCCGCGGGCCAGCACGCCTCCCGCCATCACGCCTCCACGAGGCCCCCGCGCGCGGAAGCCGCCGCCACGCGAAAGGCAATCGAGATGGCACGTCGCGTGAATGCGCCCCTGTACATCGTCCACCTCAGCTGCGAGGAGGCGCTCGATGCCGTGGCTGAGGCGAAGTCACGAGGCGAGCCGGTTTACGCGGAGACCTGTCCACACTACCTGACCCTGACCGAAGCGCTCTACGCCGATCCCGACGAGAGCGAGGTCATCAAGCGCGTCATCTCACCGCCTCTGCGCTCGCCATCCGACGTCGAGGCATTATGGGGCGGCCTGCGCGATGGCATCCTCGACGTCGTCGGAAGCGACCATGTCCCGGATCGGATCGACACCGAGAAGTCGCTTCCAGCGCCGCCCTTTTCGCAGATCAGCAACGGCGCGCCCGGAATCGAGACGCTTCTTGGCATCCTCTATTCGGTCGGCGTCGCCAGTCGTCGCATCGGCATCAGGCGGCTGGTGGAGGTGCTTGCGGCGAATCCGGCTCGGTTGTTCGGCCTGGCGGGCAAGGGGCGGATCGAAGCCGGAAAGGACGCTGACCTGGTGCTCTGGGATCCGGATGCGCGCCGGACGCTCACCCAGACCGCGCTCCACCACACCAGCGACTTCACGCCATACGAGGGTCTCGAGGTTCGTGGCGAGGCAATACAGGTCCTCGTGCGCGGACGCGAAGTCGGCGACGCACCGGGGCGCTTCTTGGAGCGCCGATTCTGATCCGCGAGGGTGGTACCCTTAGGGACCTTGATCAGAGCCAACACACGACTCACCCGACGCAGCTCCGCCGACCTGCGCGCCATCGCTCGAGCCACCAAGCGTATCGAGGAGTTGAGCGTCATCCTGGATCGGCAGATCAAGTCCGATGCGCGTCCCGAGGAGCAGCTACGCCACCTGCGGCAGGCCACCGGCCAGATCACGCGAACGGCAAACGACGCCATCCAGGCGTACCGACGCGTTGCTCACGCGCTTCGCACCGAAGCCGACCATGCCGACATGGATCGTGACGAAGTGGAGCGGGCCTCCCGCAACCTCTCGGAGGCACGGGCGAAAATGCTGAACGCACTCGAAGTCGCCAGCCAGCGGTACCCGTGGGCCGAACCCTGGCGGCCATCGCCAGCCGAGAGCACCCCCGGCAAGTAGCAAGCGCCGGATCGGGACCCGGAATAGCGAACGACCCGGGGCCGAAGCCACCGGGTCGTATCGGTGTTGGTGAATGCTTCGCCTAGCGGCGGAAGCAGTCGCTGCAGTAGACCGGCTTGGTGCCAGTGGGGCGGAACGGAACGCGGGCTTCCTTGCCGCAGCCGTCGCAAGTGGCGCTGAACATCTCGCGCGGGCGATCGCTGTAGCCGCCACCGCCGCCACCGTATCCGCCGCCACCACCGCCGTTACCGCCGTAGCCACCCGAGCTCTCGCCACGGGCAGCTTTCTTGGCTGCGCGGCAGGCGGGGCATCGGCGCGGCTCGCTGAACTGACGGTCCGCGTAGAACTGCTGGTCGCTCGCGGTGAACGAGAACTCCGTGTTGCAGTCAACGCACGTCAGCGTCTTGTCTGTGTAGGTGAACAAAGAAAGAAACTCCTCTTGGTGCGGCCTCAGCGAGCCATCTCGCCGTACAGCCGTGAGAGGAGCGTTCGTGGTGCCGCGCAGTAATGATGCCCCTCAATGGGGCGTTGCTGCCGAGCAGGATACCACGGAGTGCGTGCGTAACTCAAGATGCAATTTTGCGAAGGACGCTCTACAGTCTTGATCGGGCCGGTACGCTGCGCGCATGTCACGTGATGAGAAGCTCGATCATCTGCGGAAGGTACCCCTGTTCGCGCATATGGGACAGCGTGAGCTTGAACGCCTCGGACAACTGGCCGATGAGGTCGAGGTCGGACTTGACCAGGTCCTGGCCGAACAGGGACACGTCGGGCACGAGTTCTTCATCGTCCTCGACGGGCGGCTCCGCGTGCTCGACGGCAAGCGGGAAATCACCCAACTTGCCCGTGGCGACTTCTTCGGCGAGATCGCCCTGCTCGATGGGCGGCCCCGCACGGCCACCGTCGTTGCCGATGGGATCACCCGATTGCTCGTCGTCGGCCATCGCGAGTTCCATGCGTTGATGGACGAGTTCCCTGACGTTCGCGTTGCGGTCCTCGGCGCGGTTGCCGAGCGTCTCCGACGCTTCGAGGCGGACGCCACGGAGTGAGGCAGGTCCCGGACATGGTGCGGGACCTCTCGGCGCGGTTCCTGCCGCAAGGGGCGGCGCTCCTTTCGGCACTGATCCCGAATGGACAACCTCGATCAACCTACGTGTTCCGCTCAACGATCTCGCGCCGGATGCGACTGCGCATATCAGGATTCCGTTTCGGCTCGACGTGCGCCAGAGTCCGGTCACCGTGGGTTCGCCGGAGCAGGCGCTCAGCACCAGGATCAGTGCCGTCGCCATGCTGGGCAGCCTCATGCGCGAAACTAACGCTCGCGACGACCAACGAACTCGAGGAAGCCGATGTCACCGGGTGAGTGGCCGGCCCGTGTAAGCAGGATCGCCACCTCGCTGAACTGCTGGATCCCGTGGCTGACGAGGTGCATGACGAAGTGCCAGAGCGGAGGCGTGTCCTCGTCGCGCGGCGGGGCAGCGTCGAGGTCCGCATCTGTCAGGGAGGCGAGCCAGGCCCACATGTCGGTCTCGTCGCGGCGCCATTGGTCGGCGATGGCCTGGACCGTGGGATAGTCCCCGGCCTTGAGGTCCGCATCCTCGCCCCATTCGGCCCAATCAGCGCCGCGCAGCCGCTCGCGCCAGCTCCATTGCACGTCGAGCTCGTGAACCAGCGTTGCTCGCAGGTCGCGGGTGGTCACCGTGTCGGTCGAGGTGAACGCATCCGCGCTCAATTCAGCAGCCGAATCGAGGACACGGTCGCGTGCCCAGTACAGGTAGTTGAACAGCGTCGTGGCTTCAGTCGTGCGCATCGGTCAAGTCTGGCACTGCCGTATGACAGGTCCCGTCAGGAATCGGTCTGGATGACCGAGAGGATGTTACCGGCGGGATCCTTGAACCAGGCGATCGGCGGGCCCACGCCCCGAGCGATGCAGCGCTCATCCTGGTCGAAGCCCTCGCCGTAGCGTTCGAAGGTCACGCCCCGATCGGTGAGCTCATCGACAGCTGCGTCGATGTCGTCCACCGAGAAATTCAGGACGGTGAACGTTGCCGGTTGGTGGTCGTCCTTTGGATAGATGAGCGTCGTGTGGCCCCCACCCAGCTTGAGTGTGAGCAGACCGGTCTCCTCGCTCACCTCGACGCCGAGCGTCTGGCCGTAGAAGTCCTTCGCGGCCGGGATGTCATTCGATGAAATGCCAGAGAATGCGTTGTTGTCCTTGAGCATGGTGTCCTCGATTCCCTTTGGAGGTTAGACCGATGAACTTCGCTGCAATCATCGGTCCATGCGTGCGGGGGTGGGTGGGCTCGTCGGATCTCGCACTCACCAACGTGATCGCTCGTGCTACCTTCTGACGAATGACCCTGCCGGTCTCGGCCAGATGTCTCTTGCGGTTGAGGTTTATGATCCCGAGCATGCCCTTGTCCGCCCGCGTACCAAGAGGACAACCGAGATGACTGATGTCATGAATGCGGTCGAGGCTGACCGCGCGTTGAAAACCCGTCACCGCGCCATGTGGGCGCTGGGTGACTACCCGGCCGTCGCGTCCGAAATCATCCCGTCGCTGGGGCCGATCCTCGTCAATGCGACGGGGGTGAAGGCAGGTGACCGTGTGCTTGACGTGGCGGCCGGATCGGGGAATGCCGCCATCCCCGCGGCGCTCACCGGAGCGAGCGTCGTCGCAGCCGACCTGACGCCGGAGCTGTTCGATATCGGTCGGCAGGATGCCGCCGAACGCGGGGTTGCGCTGGATTGGCGCGAGGCCGATGCGGAGGCGCTCCCGTTCGACGACGGCGAGTTCGATGCCGTGCTGTCCTGCGTCGGCGTCATGTTCGCCCCACACCACCAGGCGAGTGCGGACGAGCTGGTGCGCGTAACCCGCCCGGGCGGAACCATCGGCCTTCTGAGCTGGACGCCGGAAGGGTTCATCGGCCAGATGTTCGCGGCCATGAAGCCGTACGCGCCTCCGCCGCCTCCGGGAGCCCAGCCTCCGCCACTGTGGGGCGACGAGGCTCATGTCCGCGAGTTGTTCGGCGATCGAGTGACCGATGTCGATGCACGCGTGCAGAGTCTGACGGTCGATCACTTCACCACGCCCGAGGAGTTCCGCGACTACTTCAAGCGCACGTACGGCCCGACAATCGCCGTCTACAAGTTCATCGCGGACGATCCCGATCGTGTTGCCGCGTTGGATAACGACCTCGTCAAGCTCGCCCGCCGCTTCGACATCGGCACGGGAACGATGAAGATGGAGTGGGAGTACCTGCTCCTGACCGCCCAGCGCGGCTGACGAGTTCCGCGCAACGGCTTCCTGATGTGCGCTCAGTCCACGGGTCTACGACGCGGCCGTCC
>JACDHU010000323.1 GCA_013820865.1 Chloroflexota bacterium | reverse complement strand
GTGCTGGTGAGTACCGTCACAGGCAGGGAAGCGCAGTCCAGTTCGATCGAGATGCTCTCGTTCGACACCTCTTGCGGCTAGTAGTTCGGCAGGCTTGGAGGGAACGCCATGGACTTTGGTTTCACGCTCAAGCCTGATCACTCCATTGAGCGAACCGTTGCTCTCACTCGGCAGGCCGAGGCGGCCGGCTTCGGCTATGGCTGGATCTTCGACTCGCACGTCCTTTGGCAGGAGGTTTATCCGCTCCTGACGCTGATGGCCATCAACACCGAGCACATGCGGCTGGGCACGTGCGTGACCAACCCGGCGACACGCGAGCCAACCGTCACGGCGTCCGTCCTGGCCACGCTCAACGAGATCAGCGGTGGGCGCATGGATCTCGGGATAGGCCGTGGTGACTCGGCACGGCGGGTGATGGGCAAGCCGCCGACGACACTGGCCCGCCTCGAAGAGGCGACGGTGATGATCCGCGATCTCGTCGAGGGACGCACCGTCACGCAGGATGGCACGGAGCTGCGGATGTCATGGTCGGGCGGACATCGGCTGCCGGCCTGGATCGCGGGCTACGGGCCAAAGGCGCTGGAGTTGACCGCCCGCGTGGCCGACGGCGTGATCCTCCAACTCGCCGAGCCGGACCTGATTCGCTGGTTCGTCGGGCAGCTGCGCGACGCCGCGAGGGCTAACGGGCGCGACCCGCGCGACATCAAGGTCATGGCTGCCGCGCCGGCCCACATAGGGTCCCTGGAGGAGTGCCGAGAGCGGGTGCGCTGGTTCCCGGCGCTGGTCAGCAACCACGTTGTGGACCTGGTCAACCGCTATGACCCGGCCGAGCTGCCGCCGGCACTGACGGCCTACGTGCGTGATAGATCGGGCTACGACTACCTTCACCACGCCGAGGTCGGATCGAGCAACGCCGCCTTCGTGTCGGACGAGGTCGTCGACGGCTTCTGCGTCACCGGCAGTGTCGAGGATCACCGCCACAAGCTGGCCGAGCTGGCGGAGGCTGGTGTGGACCAGTTCAACATCTACCTGATGAACGGCGATGAGGAAGAGACGCTCGAACTGTACGGCCGCGAGATCGTGCCACACATGCGGGGCGTGGCCGCGAGTCACTGACACCTCATTCTCACCGATCTCGAGTGGTTATGGCGCTGTCGCCCACTTTTAGCATCTGGTATGGTGCGCGGCATCAGGTTCGGTGCCTGCCGTAGCCGGCTGTGTCCAACCCAGGATGCGGACGTGACCGTGCCGTTGGAGGTCGCTGAATGAACAGACTTTGGCTCGTGCTCGTATGCACGATCGCGCTTGTCGCCGTCGCCTGCGGCGGCCCCGCCGCCAGCCCCGGCGCCGGATCCCCGGCCACAGGATCGCCCGCAGCCACGGCCGCGGGGCCAGGCGAGAGCCCTGATGAACCGCCGGCGGAGTCGCCGGCAGCATCACCAGATGAGTCGCCGGCGGAGTCGCCGGCAGCGTCGCCTGATGAGTCGCCGGCAGGATCACCGGCCGAGTCGCCTGACGCAGGCGAATCGCCGGGTGAGTCGCCTGCAGCCTTTGACTGCGGCCCGGGCTCGGGACAGTTACGGATGGCCGGCTTCTCGGCCGGCAATGTGGAGGAAGGCATCCTCCGCGGCGTCCTCGATTCGTTCCAGGAAGCGTGCCC
Source organism: Chloroflexota bacterium (assembly GCA_013820865.1). Lineage (GTDB taxonomy): Bacteria > Chloroflexota > Limnocylindria > QHBO01 > QHBO01 > JACDBZ01. The sequence continues at coordinate 847 of JACDHU010000323.1, read as the reverse complement.
CAACTACACCGTGACCTTCGAGGTCATCGCCGGTGAGTATCAGAACGTCATGCTGCCGCGCCTTGCGGCCGGCGACGCGCCCGATCTCTTCTACGTGCAGCAGGGTTATGCGCAGGATTGGATCCGCGAAGGGCTGCTTGCGCAGCTCGATGAGCAGATCTCGGCCATCGGAATGGATCCAGGCGCTTTCTTCCCGGGTTATCTCGCGCCCTTCCAGCAGGACGGCGAGACGTATGGCCTGCCCAAGGACTCGAGCATCCTGGCCATGCAATCGAACGACGAGATGCTATCCAGCGCCAGCGTCCAGGTTCCGACGACCCTGGAGGAGCTCGAAGCCGCCGCTCGGACGATGAAGGACGGCGGCGTCGAGACGCCGATGTGCTTTGCCGCCGAGTACGCGCGCCTGGGCGCCTTCATGGAGGCGTTCGGTGGTGGAATGCTCAACGAGGAGCGGACGGAGCAGGCCATCGACACGCCCGAGTCACGGGCCGCTCTCGACTGGATCATCCAGATGTACAACGACGGCCTGGCACAGTATCCGGGCCAGATCGGCGTGGACTGGTGCGGCCAGGCACTCGGCGAAGCGCGCGTCGCGTTTGCCTTTGAGGGCAACTGGGTCGGCCCGTACATGACCGAGAACTTCCCCGACGTGGCCTATACCATCTCTGCCATCCCGAGTGGTGCGGAGGAGGCGACGCTGTCCTTTACGGCGGCATATGCCTACAGCCCCGACTCACCGAACCCCGAAGGTTCGTGGGCACTGCTCAGCTTCCTGACGAGCCAGCAGGGCCAGCAGGAGTGGGTCGATGGCGGTCTCGTACTGCCGTCCCGGAGTGACGTCGAGGTT
>JACDHU010000322.1 GCA_013820865.1 Chloroflexota bacterium | reverse complement strand
TTCGTGGGCGTTATTAGCCGGCCCATGGCAACGACGGCGTCGTCCTTCACGCTCACCGGAAGGGCCGATGCGTCAGAGCCTGCCCCTATTGCCCGCATGGACAGCAATCGTCCCAACGGGAGCGATCCCGGAGACGGTATCCGGCCGTCCCGACGGAAGATGGCAACTCGGCGATGTCGATGGCACGCGGCCAAGGGACTACGCGGCGATGACGGATTGCACCAATGCCGCGAGGTCGCGCTTGCGATCCAAAGGGCAGGGCAGGAGCTCGAGGTGGCGCAGGGCGGAGTCGCGGTAGCGGCGTGCCTCCGACAGCGCATGCTCCCGCGCGCCGCAGCCCTCGAGGATGTGGAGCACCTCGCTGACATCATCGTCCGACATCTCGGCGTCGGCCACGGCGATCGGTCCACGTCCATCGGTGGCGCGCACGCCGGTGGCGTAGATCTCCGTCAGCCGTTCGCGATCGGCGGAAGAGCCGTGCTCGAGCGCCCACACGAGCGGCAGTGTCTTCTTGCGCTTGCGCACGTCACCGGCCTCCGGCTTGCCGGATTCGGCGGCGTCCCAGAATGAGCCCTTGACGTCATCGGCCATCTGGAAGGCCATGCCGAGGTCGTAGCCGAAGCGCCGGTAGGCTTCGACCACGTCGCCGTCATCGGTTGCCAGGATGGCGCCTGCCTGGACGGATGCACCCACCAGCGCGGCCGTCTTCTTGCCGATCATCTCGAGGTAGGCATCGACCGTGACATCGGGCTGGCGCTCGAAGCTGATGTCGAGGTACTGGCCCTCGCACAGGGCCAGGCAGGTCTCGTCATAGACGCGCATGAGCGCGAGCACCCGACGTTCGCTGAAGCCACCGTCCAGCAGTCGATACAGCGCCAGGCGCGACAGCGCGAACAGGGCATCCCCGGCGTTGATGGCCAGCGGCACGCCCCAGATCGCCCACAGGGTGGGCTTGTGCCGCCGCTCGGTATCGGCGTCCTCGATGTCGTCGTGCACGAGACTGAAGTTGTGACCCAGCTCGACCGCGGCGGCGCCGGGAAGAGCGGCGCGATAGTCGCCGGTGAGGGAGTGATAGGCAAGCAGTCCGAGGAGCGGCCGCATGCGCTTGCCCCGCGGCCCGGACGTACCGTCCAGTCCAAGGTGATACGCAAGCATGTCGTACAGCGGCCGCGCGTGTCCGCCGCGCTCGTCGAGCACATCCGACATCTCCGACTCGATATCGGTCAGCAGACGCGTAAACTCGGCCCTGATGTTCACCTCCGAAGGGTACCCGACACGGTTCATGTCGCTCATACGCGGCTCGGCGTCGGTCGGATCCATCCGAATCATGATACACCTATGTAGCACGTTAGACCGGTGAGCCCGCGACCGCGCGTCTACAAGACCGAGGCAATCGTGCTGCGCACGATGGATCTCGGCGAGGCAGACCGGGTCCTCATCGTGCTCACGCCACGGCTCGGGAAGCTGCGCGTCATTGCCAAGGGCGTGCGACGGCCACGCTCACGGATCGGCGGGGCGCTCCAGCCGTTCAGCGACGTGCAACTTGTGCTCGCGGTCGGACGCACGTTCGATGTGGTCACCTCGACCTCGCTCGAGGATCCGCACTTGGGACTTCGCAACGACCTTCACTCGACGGCCGCAGCCTGGTACGTGGTCGAGCTGACCGACCGATTCTGCGAGGGCGCTGCCGATTCGCATGATGCCTTTCGGCTCCTGGCCCAGACGCTCTCCGCGCTCGACGCCGGCAGCGAGGTGACTCGCGACGTCGTGACCCGCTGGTTCGAGCTGGCGCTCCTCGATGCGATGGGCTTCCGGCCGGAGCTGTCGCGATGCCTCGAGTGCGGCGCGTCGATCGAGCGCGAGGGCAACGTCTACTCGCCGGTCGGCGGCGGCGTGGTCTGTGGGCAGTGCAGCCACGCCGCGCACGGAGCCACGTCGATCTCGGCCGATGCGCTGAAGGTGATGCGCCATCTCCAGCGCACGCCGCTGGTCGGAGTCCTTCGACTGACGCTTGTCTCCGCGCTCCAGCGCGAGGTGGAGCGGCTCCTGCATGCGACCCTCAGCGCCGTGCTGGAGCGGGAACTCCGCTCGCGCGATTTCCTCGACGAGGTCGCCGCGCGCGAACGGGCGGTCCCCGCATGAGTTCGCCATCTGTGAAGGTCAGCGTCGTCGTCGCCGTGTATAACCCGGGGACCGATCTCGACGCGCTCGTCACATCCTTACTGGCTCAGACGATGGCCGCAGCCGAGTTCGAAGTGATTTTCGTCGACGATGGATCGACCGATGGCAGCGGTGAGCGTCTCGACGCCCTCGCCAGTGACCATCCGACCTTCCGCGTCACTCATATTCCGAACTCGGGCTGGCCGGGCCGCCCACGGAACGTCGGGATCGAGGCGGCCTCGGGTACCTACGTCTTCATCGTGGACCACGATGATTGGCTCGGCGACGAGGCACTCGAGCGGATGTATACGCGCGCGGAGCGCAACCAAGCCGATGTCGTCATCGGTAAGG
>JACDHU010000321.1 GCA_013820865.1 Chloroflexota bacterium | reverse complement strand
CGGTGAGCCGCTCCCCAAGCTCCGGGTCAAGGGCAAGGCCCATCCGATGGGTGCCTGGCGACTGGACGGCCTCGACATCACACGACCTCGAAGTTCCCAGAGTTGGCCCGATTCCGACGAATCCATGCGCTGAGCGCGAATCGCGGCCCTTCCGATCGTGAGTTGCACCGTGCGACTAAAACCGAACGAACCCGAGCTCGCACGTCGTGGGTTGCACGCGATGACACCGGGGACGGTGGACCGGCGGCTCCTTCGCTTTTAGTCGCACGGGGTGCAACCGCCGCCGGCTTACAGGAAGCGGAGCTCGTCGGCCTCAGGGCGGTCGACGGAGCGGGCGCAGGTCGGACACCACAGGCGAGCCTCGACGGGCGTGCCACACAGACGGTGGCGCATCGGCTCGGCGTGGGCGGAGCCGCGCGAGCCCCAATCGGCCAGAAGTCGGAGGACGCCGGCGAGTTCGAGGCCCTCATCGGTCAGGGCGTAGGTGAAGCGTGGAGGCCGCTCGGAATACGGCACGGCACGTACGATTCGCTCCCCCTCCAGGCGCTTGAGGCGCTCGGAAAGGATGTTCGGAGCAAGGCCGCTGATCGAGTCGGACAGCTCGCCGAAACGACGCGGACCTTCGAGCAGCGCTTCGATCAAGAGAAGGCTCCATCGGTCACCGACCCGTTCGAGGGCGGCAGCCAGCGGAGTCTGAGCATCGGCCATGCGGGAATCGTAACTTGACAGCGGCTGCCGAAGTAGTAACTTGCGCATTGCAAGTCACACCCTACCAAATGGAGAGACCAACAATGACAGCCCTGGCAGACCTGGGCCGGGAGATCGGCGGCATCGCGGACAAGATCGGACCATCAGTGGTCGGGATCGGCAACCGATGGCGCGGCGGCTCCGGCGTGGTGATCGGCGAGAACCGGATCCTGACGAATGCCCACAACCTTCATGGCGACGAAGTGACCGCCACGTTCGCCAATGGACGCAGCACCAAGGCAACCGTTGCCGGCGTTGACGCCGATGGCGACCTTGCCGTCCTCGAGGCTCCCACCGAAGGGGCGACCGCTTTGGAGCTTGGGACCGATGCGCCCGGCGTCGGAGCCCCGGTCGTGGCCCTTGGCAACCCCAACGGCCATGGACCGCGCGTGACCTTCGGCTTCGTGAGCGGCGTTGGTCGATCCTTCCGCGGCCCGCGCGGGCGCCGCGTCGCCGGCGCGGTCGAGCACACCGCACCGCTCATGCCCGGATCATCCGGCGGACCGGTCGTCGATCTCGAGGGCCGGCTGCTCGGGATCAATACGAACCGCATAGGGCATGGGTTCTACCTGGCGATCGCGGCTGACGCTGCGCTGCGCGACCGGGTTGCCGCTCTTGGCCGAGGCGAGTCGCCGACGCGACGGCGGCTGGGCGTCGGGCTGGCACCGGCGCACGTGGCGCGACAGCTGCGACGCGCGGTGGGCCTGCCAGAGCGCGACGGGCTCCTGGTGCGCGAGGTAGAGGACGACTCCCCCGCCGCGAAGGCCGGAATTACGGAGGGCGATCTGATCGTCGCGGTGGGCGAAAGACACATCACCAGCGCGGATGACCTCTTCGACGCCCTGGGCGGTGACGGCGACTTGACGATCACGCTCGTGCGCGGCGCCGACGAGCAGACCGTGACGGTGGCCGCATGATTGCGCTCGACGAACGAGTCGCCGAAACGCTGGTGCATGGCGAGGTAATGGACATCACCTCCACCGGGCGGACGTCCGGCGAGCCGCGCAGGATCGAGTTGGTCTACCACAACGTGGACGGGCACATCCTGATCAGCGGCCATCCGGGACGCCCGCGGTCGTGGCTGGCCAACCTGACGGCGAACCCGCACTTCACGTTCCATCTGAAGCGCAGCGTGCAGGCCGATCTACCTGCGACGGCTCGGGTGATCACCGATCGGGAGGAGCGCGAGCGTCTCCTCGCGCCGATTGCGCGAATGTGGCGGATCGACCATGCGCTCATGGTCGCATCGGCCCCCCTGGTGGAGGTCACCTTCGACTAAATCGGCATGCTCGCGATTGGGCATTGCCGTCCCGCGCCCCGTCTCATAGGATCACAACTGTCCGTACCATCCACGGGAACGGAGGGACATCAATTGATCCTGGTTTGTGGGGCAACGGGCATGCTCGGCTCCCGTATCGTCGAGTTGCTGCGCAGCGAAGGGCTGCCGGTTCGCGCCCTCGTCAGACCTTCGACGGATGCGGCAGCGCTCGAGGCGGCGGGCGTGGAGATCGCGCGCGGCGATCTTCGTGACCGCGACAGCCTACGCGCGGCCGTTCAGGGCATCTCGAGCATCGTCTCCACAGCGAACACGGTCGCGCGGGTCATGGGAGGAGAGCGGGGGCTCACGATTGGCGATGTCGATGACGAGGGCCATGCCAGCCTGATCGAGGAGGCCGATGCGGCCGGCGTCAAACGCTTCGTGTTCCTCTCGTTTGCCGATGAGATCCTGGACTCGGGCACGCCGTTCGCTCGGGCCAAGCGAGCGACCGAGC
>JACDHU010000320.1 GCA_013820865.1 Chloroflexota bacterium | reverse complement strand
GACTCGGGCGCTGCGCCACCACCGCCCAGCGGCGCCGTTCCAGCCGGGCATCCCGGTCCGCACCCGGCCACCCTCCTTGCCCGCGAGAGCGGGTACCTCCAGCTCATCGACCTGGAGGCGCTCGTGCGGATGGCTCGTGAAGCGGACGGGCGATATCTCATCCTCGTCAGCCCCGGCGCATGGGTGCAGGATCAGGCCCCTATTGCGCACTTCAAGCCCAACGGCGCTTCGTCGCGCGACCTCCAGTCGCACGAGGCCAGCGTCAGTAAGAGCCTCAGCATCGAAGACGAGCGGTCGGATCAACAGGACGTCGCCTTCGGCATCCAGCAGCTCGTGGACGTCGGCGTCAAAGCACTCTCGCCATCGGTCAATGACCCGACCACGGCCATGAGCTGCATCGACCGATTGGTACAGGTCCTGACCGCTGCCGGTCTGGCAGCCGATCCACCACGCCTCTTCGCCGATGACGACGGGACCATCCGCCTCGAGGTCCCATACCCGGGCTTCGATGAGCTCGTACCGCTCGCCTTCGACCTGATCCGTCACTACGGCGGGGACACGCCTGCCATCGTCATTCATGTCGCCCGCGCCCTGAGCATCCTCGTCTCCGCGCTCGCGCCAGCCCGACATCCGCCTCTGCGCCTCCAGGCCGCACTACTCGCCGATGCCGCCGCGCGCATTACGCACGAGTCAGACCGTCAGCGCGCCCTCGACGCCGTTCGACCGCTACTGGTCGGCTGACACTTCAGCCGCTGCCCTCGCCTCGCACGGGTGGCGTGGACCAGTCCCCGGCTTCACCCTCCGTTTACCCCCGGCGGCATATCTGACCAATTCGAGCGCGAAGCGGACCTCAGTCGCCGATGAACGATGTCGCAAGCACGAGCAACGCGCCGGCGCCCACAACGGCGAGTCCTGGCCCGAGTTGCGCCACGACGAGGGGATCGGCGCTCACGTCACGGTAAATCGAGATCAATCCAACGACGAGGTAGGCACTGAAGGCGGTGAGCACGATGCCAGCGATGGTTAGTCCGCGGCGCACCAAACGAGAGCCACGAGCGACCACGGCCAGCGCCAGCGCGCCAACGACGGCCGCGCCCGCGAAGAGGAGCATGCCGTTCGGCGTGCCGAGCGCCGTGACCGGCTGCAGGCCGGCGAAGAAGCTGAGCCAGGGGAGCGTGACGCCGACCGCCACGAGCGCGGCGCCGGTGAGTGCCATCGCGCCGGTGAGGATGCGTGCCGAAGGCCGCGGCAGGCGGCGCGGAGAGGATCGGTCCATGGTGTGAAGCATCACAAGGTTCCCTCAGTCATTCGGTGCGGGGGGGGGCTCGAGTGGACACACCCGAGCTCCCCCGCGTGAGGACGTGACGACCCTACGGCCGCACGCCAAAGAACAGGTAGAGGTTGGATGGGATGTCGCCGGTGATGCCCACGCCGGCATCCTGAAGCTCGCGGACCGTGTCGAGGTCCTTGGCTTCGGCGATCTGATCCCAGATGCCCTCATCGGTCACGCCGATGACCTCGATCTCCCACCAGCCGCCCCGGGCCACATCGACGATGTGGCTGTGCGGCGGAAGGAGCGCGTTCTCGGCCCCCTCACCGAAGATCGGCGACAGGTCGAGCGTACTCGGATGGTTGATGCAGTCGCCAGCAACCGGGCACTGCAGGTCGGCCGGCGTGAAGCCCAGCGGAGTCATCACGTACAGGACTGGAATGTTGCCGCCGCGCGGCGGGGTCACCGGCTCTGCGCCGACGATGCAGCCCGAATCCGCGCCACTCTCGGGCGGCTCGCTGCAGAAGAAATCCTTGTTGTAGAAGAACTCGACCGTCTCGCCGTCAAACCAGCCGCCGGTAAAGCCCTTATCGGCACCGGCCGAGGACTGATGGCCGGCGTTGACCGGCGAGGCGAGGACGGACGAGAGCGCCAGCAACGTCGCGGCGAGAATCGCCACGAACGCGCCGATGCTCACCGAGCGTCGGGTAAAGGAGATGGTATTCACCAGAGTGAGCCTCCTTGAATTGTTGAAGACCGGGGGCAGCGGACGCGACAGCGTCATCAGACGGTCGACCGGCCTGAGGTCTAGTGCGGGTAGTACGAAAGTCCTGGGCCACAGCATCACCGCAGCACCAAGGCCGCATCGGTCTATCATCCGAGGCGTGCTGACCCTGCCCGGTCCGGTCGTGAGCGTCGACTGGCTGCATGCCAACCTGGCGCATCGGTCCCTGCGCATCGCGGACGTGCGCTGGTCGCTGGCCGGTCCGCCCGGGCGCGAGCTGTACGAGGCTGGGCACATTCCCGGCGCCGTGTTCCTGGACGCCGAAGATGAGCTTTCATCGCCCGGCGAAGGTCCGGGCCGTCATCCTGTCCCGACCCCCGACAAGCTCGCTCGCGTTCTCGGCCAGCGCGGCATCGGCGACGAGCACGTCGTGGTCGCCTACGACGATGCCGGTGGCAGCATCGCGTCGCGCCTATGGTGGCTGTATCGCCATTACGGACGCGACCGCGCGTGTGCCGTCCTCGACGGCGG
>JACDHU010000319.1 GCA_013820865.1 Chloroflexota bacterium | reverse complement strand
CATGATGATCACGGTGTTGCGGAAGTCGACGCGGCGACCCTTGGCATCGGTCAGGTGGCCATCCTCGAGGATCTGGAGAAGGATATTGAAGACCTCGGGATGCGCCTTCTCGATCTCGTCGAGCAATACGACGCTGTAGCTCTTGCGTCGCACCGCCTCGGTCAGTTGCCCGCCCTCGTCGTAGCCGACGTAGCCGGGAGGAGCCCCGACCAGGCGCGACACGTTGTGGCGCTCCATGAACTCGCTCATGTCGATCTTCACGAGGGCATCCTCGGAACCGAACATGAACTCGGCCAACGCCTTCGCCAGTTCGGTCTTACCGACGCCAGTCGGTCCCATGAAGATAAATGAGCCGATGGGCCGCTTCGGATCCTTCAGGCCGGCACGCGCACGACGGACGGCCCGGCTGATGGTGGTGATCGCCTCCTGCTGGCCGATGTAGCGCTTGTGCAGCGCGTCCTCCATGTGGAGCAGCCGCTCGGATTCCTCGACGCTGATGCGGACAACCGGGATGCCGGTCCACATGCTGACGACCTGCGCGATGTCCTCATCGGTGACGATCGGAGTCTCCTTGGCGCGCTCCTCGTGCCAGGCCTTCTTGAGCTCTTCGATCTGTTCCTTGCCACGTGCCTCTTCGTCGCGCAGTCGCGCGGCCGCCTCGTAATCCTGGCCGGCGATCGCCTCGTCCTTCTGCTGCGTGACCTCCTCGAGGGCCTGTTGCGCCGACTTGATCTCCGCTGGCGCCTTGGCCGAGCGCAAACGAACGCGTGAGCCGGCCTCGTCGATGAGGTCGATCGCCTTGTCCGGCAGCGCACGGTCGGCGACGTATCGCACGGAGAGGTCCACCGCGGCCTTCACGGCTTCGTCGCTGATCTTGACCTTGTGGTGCTGCTCGAAGCGCTCGCGAATCCCGAAGAGGATGGCGATCGCCTCGTCCACCGTTGGCTCGTCGACCATGACCGGCTGGAAACGACGCTCGAGCGCCGAGTCCTTCTCGATGTACTTCCTGTATTCGTCCAGCGTCGTCGCGCCGATGCACTGGAGCTCGCCGCGCGCCAGTGGCGGCTTGAGGATATTGGCCGCGTCGATGGCACCCTCCGCGGCGCCCGCTCCCACAAGCGTGTGCAGCTCGTCGATGAAGAGCACACTGTCGTTCGAATTACGCAGCTCCTCGATGATCTTCTTCAGCCGCTCCTCGAACTCACCGCGATATTTCGTCCCGGCCACCAATGAGCCGATGTCGAGCGTCAGCACCCGCTTGTCGGTGAGCGTCTCGGGCACGTCACCTGAGACGATCCGATGCGCGAGGCCCTCCGCAATCGCCGTCTTGCCGACCCCGGGCTCACCGATCAGAGCCGGATTATTCTTTCGTCGCCGCGACAAGATCTGGATGACGCGCTCGATCTCCTTCTCACGGCCGATGACCGGGTCAAGCGCGCCGGAGCGTGCGGCCTCCGTCAGGTTGATGCCCAGCTGATCGAGCGTCGGCGTCTTGCTCGGCCGCTTCGTCTCCTGCGTCGGCGTCGTGCTGCTCGACTGGCTCAGAACGTGGATCACCTGGTGCCGAACCTTGTCGAGATTCACGCCCAGGCTCTCGAGCACGCCCGCCGCGATTCCCTCGCCCTCGCGAACGAGGCCAAGCAGCAGGTGTTCGGTCCCAATGTAGTTATGCCCCAGCCGTCGCGCCTCGTCGATGGCCAGCTCGATCACTCGCTTGGCACGGGGGGTGAGACCGACCTCGCCGACGACCGGCCGATCTCCGCGGCCAATGATGAATTCGACGGCGGTGCGGACCTTGGACAGCTCGACGTTCATGTTCTCGAGCACGCGCGCGGCGACGCCCTCGCCCTCGCGGACGAGGCCGAGGAGCAGATGCTCGGTCCCGATGTAGTTGTGGTTGAAGCGCTGCGCCTCATCCTGGGCAAGGGTCAGGACCTTGCGAGCTCGGTCTGTGAACTTGTCGAATCGATCCATGCTCGGCTTCCGTGTGCGACTGGTTACGAGTGTACGGCACCGATGCCGTGCGCCGCGTCTACGCACGCACTGTATCGGCCGTGTACAGGAGATACGGTGAACGGCACGAATTCGCTCATTTCTATCCCAGAAAGACCCGATCGAAGCACGGGAACCGGCCGCGACCTTCAGAGAGGCATGGGTGCAGGTCGGCCCCGATCAGCTCGCTGATTGTGCCTAATGCCCGCGTGGACGGCATATGTCGCCACGGCGACGCGCGTTGGGTCATACGCCGCGCCGGCGGGCGATAGCCCGCCAGATGAGGGCCAAACATGCTCATCCGCGCTCAGAATCGGCAGCTCACGGCGCACTTTTGCGTCTTATGCCCGCCACGACAGCTTTTGACCCGACGGGAGCCGATCCGCACTCCGGCCCCATTAACCCTAGGACTTGGCCTCGACATCATCCTCGGCCGGTGCCTCAGCGGCCTCCGGCTCCGCTTCCGCGGCGGTCGCGGAGTCGTCGGTCGGGGCTGGCGGCTCGTCCGCTTCCGCGGCGGTCGCGGAGTCGTCGGT
>JACDHU010000068.1 GCA_013820865.1 Chloroflexota bacterium | reverse complement strand
TGTCGTCGCCGTAGTAGTTTCGGCCCGACGACGGCAGATTTAGTGCACGCACCAGGAAGCTTGCCATCTGCGCACGCGTCACCGAGCCATCGGGGCAGAAGCGCAGGTCCGCGCAACCGGCCGTGATGCGCTCCTCGGCCAGCCACACGATGTCGTCACGGAACTTGCTGTCCCAGATATCGACGAACCATCCCTTGTACGGCTCGGTGGTCGTGCCCCCAGGAGCACGCTGAAAGCTGGTATTTGAGTACCGATTTTTGCTGCCCGATATGGTGTGGGCTGCGACGGCGACCGTCTCGGAGGTCGTGGTCAAGGTGACCAGGCGGCTCGAGCGAGCGACGCCCTGCGAATCGGTCAGTGCGCTGGTCTTGACCGTGGTGTGGCCGTAATCCCACGTCCAGTCGACCAGCAGGCCGACAACGGGCCTGCCTGCGGTGTCGCGGACCGTCGAGCTGACCACGACAGTCTCCCCTGCCACTGGACGGGAGTCGCTCACGCTCGTGCGAAAGCCGTCCAGCCCCGTGGCTAGTGTTGGCGAGGTCGCCCACCAGGCGGACCCGGTCGCCGTCGTCCCGCTCGTGGTGGCGGTCGTAGTCACGTAGCGCTTCTGCATGAGCGGGCTGGTTCCTACACCGCCTGTCCACTTCGCGTAGCCGGCGCCATCGGTGTAGAGCGTCGCGGTCGTCGTGCTGCCGTACGGCAACGGCAACTTGAGTTTCACCATGAGCCCTTCGATCGGGCGACCCTGCGCATCGGTTGCCGTGACGAATACGGCCTGGAAGGGTTCATTCTGCGCGGGATACGTCCACTTCACGCTGGTGGCGACCCTCGCCACCGGCGGTGGCACGCCAACGCCCCGAGAGATGGACCAGATCATGTCGGCGAGGTCGTTGGCAGTGCGGACCATGAGGAGCTTCGTGATCTCCTGGACGCGCGGCGTCAGCGTCGTCATGTCGGCGTTGAACTTCGTGGAAAGCTCGGGGAAGTAGCCGCGCGAGTGGGCCGCCGCGGCGACGGCGGTTGTTCGTGCATTGGTCAGTGAGCTGACCGTGCGACGAGTGCTGACCCAGCCGGGCATGTCCGAAGCCTTGCGCATCTTCGCACCGACCAGCTGCTCATACTCCAGGTGGCCCCTGGCCCCGATGCCGTCGTAATGCGAATGCCACGGCATCATGATGTCGCTGAGGTAATGCGACACGAGGCCAATCTCGCGGCTGGCCGCCTTGAAATCGCCCGCACGGTGGAGGCGCACCGCCGCTGCGTAGTGCTCGGCGATACGGTGAACGGCGCCGCCCCGGACGCCTGTGTCGCGGTACACGTGATCGTTCTCGCCAGTGGCGCCTGCATTGTCGGGGTCGTCGCTCGCCAGGCGAGCGATGCCAGCGTCGAACCATCCGGTCGCGCGCCCATCAACAACCTTCAGCGCGGCGTCGATGACCCAGTCGTGGGTGCCGTATCCGGGATCGTCCCCGCCGTTGTTCCAGGCTGCGACAGGGGTAATGAGCGTCGCGAGCAGGGCTACGGCGAGGAAGAGCGCGATACTTCGACGCGGAGCGAGAAGAGCGATGCGGGGCATGAAGGGTCCTGTGCAGCGGATCTGATGGGCCACTCCACCCTATCCGCTGCGATCTGACTGGCCCACCCTACGAACGTCCGGGCGTGCAGGACTGTCAGCGGTTTGCGGCACCCACGACATTGCTCGCGCTGACGGGGCGGCTGAGGCCCTTGATCTCGAGGTCGCCGATGGACTCGACCTCAACGAGATCCTCCACCATGCCGACGGCGCGCTGGCTGAGCAGGATCTGGTTCGCACCAGCCTGGCTACTGAGCCGTGACGCAAGGATGACGACGTTACCGATGGCCCCGTAATCGTACCGGCCCTCGAAGCCGATGCGCCCCAGCGTGGCGTATCCGACGGCGATTCCGACCCCGAACCCGAGTTCGTAGCCGCGCTTGCGCCATCCCGCCGCGATCGGCGCAAAGCGCTCACGCATCGCCACCGCCATACGCACGGCGCGCTCAACGTGGTCGTCCTGGGTGACAGGGTCGTTGAAGAAGATCATGACCCCGTCGCCGGCGAAATGCTCGAGCGTGCCGCCGTGCTCGACAATGGCGTCGCCCATCATGCGGTGATATTCCCCGAGGACGCCGAACAGCTCCTCGGGATCGGCCTGCTCAGCAAAGGTCGTGAAACCACGCAGGTCGCAGAAGGCCACGGTGATCAGGCGCCGGTGTCCGGCCAGCATCAGCTCGCCATCAGGCGAAGAGATCAAGGAGGCGATCTGCGGTGACAGGAATCGGCTCAGCTCGAGCCGCTGACGCTCGATGGTCGTGGTCAACAGGCGCTGCTGCTCGATGTGCTCGAGCTCGAGGTCACGCAGCTGTTTCGCGATGAGCGAAGCATTCAACCGCGCTGCCAGGATGCGCGGGTTGATCGGCTTGGGCAGGTAGTCGGTGGCGCCGAGCTCGATGCAGCGAATGACGCTCTCAAGCTCCTCGACGCCGGACACCATGATCACCGGGATATGACGGATCGCGTCGTCGGCTTTCATCGCCGCCAGCGTCTCGTAGCCGTCGAGCTCGGGCATCACCACGTCCAGCAGCACGGTATCGATGGCAACGGTGTGATCACGGAGAACGTCGAGCGCTTCCCGCCCGTTCTCGGCCTCCATCACTTCGACGCCCATGCCACTGAGCTGGCGCGCGAGCACGAGCCGGTTGACCCGACTATCGTCGACGACGAGGACGATCCGGCCGCCCTTCATGTGTCTTCTCCACGCCGGATCCACCCACGGAGCGCATCGGCGGCCTCGTCCCAGGCCACGTCAAGCCGAGCGGCCTCGTCGCCGAGACCCGCCTCGATGACGCCCGAGCGGCCAGCCGCCTCCAGCCGCCGGGCCATGGCGGCGAGGCGCTCCGCGCCAACGGTCGCACTGCTCGACTTGAGGGTATGGGCAGGCCGCACGAGCGCGGATGCGTCGCCCGCCGTCATCGCCGCAACAACATCGACCATATGGGATGCCCCATCCGCCAGATACGTCTCAATGAGGTCCACGATGAAGGCGCGGTCACCCTGCACCGAGGCCTCGAGCTCCTCCAGCACCGCCTCGTTGAGGACCTGGGGATTCGACTCGGTCACGGGGCCACCTGACTTCGCGTGGGCGCTCGCTCGAGCGCGGCAACCAGATCGGCCGGGCGGATCGGCTTGCTGATGTAATCGTTCATGCCTGCGGCAAGACACGCCTCGCGATCTCCTGCCATGGCATTCGCGGTCATGGCCACGATCCACACCGGCTGCTCAGGCCAGCGGTCCCGGATCCGCCGCGTCGCCTCCAGACCATCCAGCTCCGGCATCTGAACATCCATGAGCACGACGTCGAAAGCGTCGCGCGCGAGCGCGTCGATGACCTCGAGCCCGTCGTTCGCGACAGCCGGCTCATACCCGATCTGGCCCAGCAGGCGCATGGCGAGCTTCTGGTTCACCGGATTGTCCTCGGCCAGCAGGATGCGCAGCGGATGGCGCTCGCCGAGCAGCGTATTGCCATCGAGCGGGCCATCCGCGGACGGCTGCGTCACGCTCGCGCCGAGCACGACAGTCGCGATCGTGTCATGGAGTGCCGACGGCTTCACCGGCTTGGCGAGCCAGCCCGCGAGCGGCGTGCCCTCGCGCTCCCGCAGGCCGATCGACGACAGGATGACAACCGGAATGGGCGGCCTGCCGTCGGCGGGCGACAGGGCGGCGATCCGCTCGGTAAGGTCGAGACCATCGACTTCGGGCATGAGCAGGTCGCACAGCGCGATGTCGAAGCGTTCCCCGGCGGTGATCCAGTCCAGAGCCTCGAGTGGGGATCCCGTTTCGCGCGCGACCATCCCCCAACGCGCCGTTTGCGCGACGAGAATGCGCCTATTGGTAACGTTGTCGTCGACGATGAGGACCGTCTTGCCGGTCAGATCGGCCTCCACACGGGCCGGCCGGCTCGGCACCACGGCATCCACCGCGGCGGGGGGCAGGCGGGCCACGAGGTGGAAGGTGCTCCCCTGTCCCTGCACACCGCTGCTGTCGGCGGTCAACGTACCGTCCATCAGCTCGGCAAGGCGTCGACTGATCACCAGCCCCAAGCCGGTCCCGCCGTAGCGACGAGCGATCGAAGCATCGACCTGGCTGAACGACTGGAACAGTTTGCTCATCGCATCGGCCGGGATCCCGATCCCCGTATCGCGGACGTCGATGCGGATCTCCCATGTGGAATCGTCCAGCACGGCGCCGCCGACAGTCACCAGGACCTCCCCGTGCTCGGTGAACTTGACAGCGTTCGACAGGAGATTGAGGAGCATCTGGCGCAACCGCCCGGCGTCGCCGATGAAGTTGGCCGGCACGTCCTCGTCCATGGCGTAGATGAGCTCGATGCCCTTGTTCGCTGCCGATGGCGCCAGGATGTCGAGCGCCGCCTCAACGGCCTCCCGAAGGACGAATGGTCGCGCCTCGAGGTCGACGCGCCCGGCTTCGATCTTCGAGAAATCCAGTACGTCGTTGATGATCGTCAGCAGCGCATCACCAGACGTCCTGATCGTCTCGGCGAACTCCCGCTGCTCGTGGTCAAGCTCGGTGTCGAGGAGGATGCCGCTCATCCCGATCACGGCATTGAGCGGCGTGCGGATCTCGTGGCTCATGGCCGCGAGGAAGCTGCTTTTCGCCACGTTCGCCTGCTCTGCTGACGTGCGTGACTCCTGGGCATCGGCAAAGAGTCGGGCGTTCTGGAGCGCGACCGCCGCCTGCTGCGAGAGCCCGATCAGGAAGGACAGGTCGGACTCCGCGAATCGCTTCCCGCCAATGACCCGCCACACGGCCAGGACACCGGCCACCGCGCCGCGAACGGTGAGCGGCACGACCATCAGGCGATCATCCTCGTCCGCGTCCGTACCGGGAATCGTCACGGACCGCGCGTCCAATTTGGTGCTGTTCACAATCTCGGCTTGCCCGGTCACGGCCACAGTGCCGATGATGCCCTCACCCTTGGTGACCGCATCCGCGAGCACGAGCTCCGCTGTGGTGCCCAGCGCGACGATGGCGCGGAGCCGCTCACCGTCGGCCTCCGGCAAGAACACAGCGCTTGTGTCGGCGTTCAGCAGAGTCTTCGCCCGCTCAGCGATGAGCTCGAGGACGACCGATAGCTCGAGGGTGGCCGAGATCTCGCGTCCTACTTCCGCGAGGGCCGCCATCTCTTCCGCGCGCCGACGCGTCTCGTCGTACAGCCCCGCGTTCTGGACAGCCACCCCCACATTGGCGGCGATGGTCGCCAGGAGCCGCTCATCCGATGCATCGAAGCGCCCCATATGGGTCGTGCTCTGGATACTGATGACGCCGATCGCTCGGTCGCCGGTCATGATCGGTACGCCGAGCCACGACTTTGCGGGGGTGCCGCGGCCGCGTTGCCCGAGCCTCGCCCAGTCCTCCTCTTGATTGAGGAGCAGGGGACGGCGCTCCTCGATGACGCGCGACGTGAGGCCCTCGCCCATGGCCAGAGGCTCTTGTGGCTCGTGACGCCCGTCCTCGACGTAGTAAGGGAAGTCGATGCGCTCGCGCTCCTCGTCGACGAGCGCGACGTAGGCGATGTCGGCATCGAACGCGTCACGCGTCTTCTCGCCGACCAGTGCGAGCAACGGATCAACCTCGATCTGGGCGCTGATCGCCTCGCCGACGCTATTGATCGTGGCCAGCTCCGCAACTCGTTGCCGCGTCTCGTCGATCAGGCGCCCGGTGCGCAGCGCGACGCTCAGGCTTGCTGCGATCGTGGTCAGCAGTGACACGTCTCGGTCGTCGAAGGCATATTCGCGGTCGAGGTTCTGAAGCGAGATGACGCCGAACATCTCATCGCCGACGGCCAGCGGGGCGAAGATCGCGGATTTCGCCGGTTCACCGATGAGGTGGGCTGGCTGCCCTGCCTCCGCGGCCCGCGCCCGCAGGTCATGCGTCACGATGACGGGTTGGCGGGTCTCGAGCACGCGCTTGCGGAAACCCATCACCGGGCCCGGGTGATCAGGGAAGCGGACGCCGCGCTCCAGCACGAAGGGAAAGCGCATGAAGGCCGCTTCGCGATCGAAGACGGCGATGTCGACGACCTGGGTGTCGAAGACGTCGCTCGCCCGTTCCCCCACCAGCTCGTACATGGCCTGCACGTCGAGCTCGGCCGCCAGGCCCTGCTGGACGCTGTTGACGATGGCCAGCTCGGCGGCCCGACGATCACTCTCGGCCAGCAGGCGCCTTGTCTCGTCGAACAGGCGGGCGTTCTCCAGCGCCACCGAGAGACCGGAAGCCAGCGTCGTCAACAACCGCACGTCGGAGTCCGAGAACGCGCTCGTGCGATCAAGGTTCTGAATCGAAATCCGGCCTCGCACCTCGCCACTCACGATCATCGGCGCCAAGAGGACGCTGAGTGGGGGCTCGCCCTGCACCACCGTCTGCCGGCCCTGCGCGGCCTGCCAGCCTGGAACGTCGTTGACGAGGAGCGGCTGACGCGATTCCAGGACCAGGCTTGACAGCTCGGTTGCCGCGAGCGAGACCGCCTCGTCCGGGAACCGGACTCCGCGCTCGATGGTGTACGGGTAATTGACGACCGCCTTGTCCAGGTCGTAGATGCCGATGTCGACCACCTGTGCGTCGAAGATCTCCTGGATCTTGTCACCGACCAGGTCGTACATCGCCTGCATGTCGAGGTTCTCGGCGAGTGCCTGCTGGACGCTGTTAACGATCGCCAACTCAGCCGCACGCTCATCTGTCTCGATCAAGAGCCGCTTGGTCTCACTGAACAGGCGAGCGTTTTCGAGGGCGACACCCATGCTGGATGCGAGCGTTCCCAAGAGGCGCTCGTCAGCGTCGGTGAACACGTTCGCCCGGAGGCTCTCGAGGGCGATGACGCCGATCACCCGCTCGCCGGCGACGATCGGGACGCCGAGCCAGCTCTGGGTGTCGAGGCCCGAGGTGATGGCGCCCATCTCGGCCGACTCCTGCGACGTGCCCAGCCGCAGCGGGCGACGGGTCCGGATGATCTCCGAGGTGAGACCCTTCCCCATCGCCACCGGCGGCATCTCGTCTCGTGTTCCCTCCTCGACAGAATACGGGAAGGTGATTGTCTGGCCGGCTTCGTCGTAGATGCCGATGAAGATCGAGTTGGTGGCGAACATCTGCCGGATGCGCTCGCCGACGAGCTCGATGATCGCGTCGAAGTCGAGCTGCTTCGCGAGCGCCGAACCGATCTCGTTGACGAGAGCCAGCTCCTCGTTGCGCTGCCGGGTCTCCGCGATGGCTCTGGCCCTCGAGAGGGCGGTCCCGATGTGCTGCGCCACGAAGGTCAACAGCTCGAGGTCGGCGGGGCTGTGCGTCCGATCCGGCCGGTAGCTCTGGATGACCACGGCGCCGAGGGTGCGACCCTCGGCAATCAGCGGAGCCCCCATCCAGTCGTCGTTGGCGGCGCCGATGAAGGAGGCGTCGCCACGCTCGTAGATGGCTGCCATCTCCGGCTGCCGCAGGAGCATCGGCTCCCCCTTGCGCAACAGGTAGGCCGTCAGCCCGGCCGCCTCCCCGGAGCCCAGTACCTCCCAGACGGATGGGTCGGGGATGTCCTCATCGACCTCGTCGCGGTAGAACGGGTAGTTGATCATCCCGCGCCGGTCATCGTAGAGGGCGATGTAGAAGTTGTCGGCGTACATCAGCTCGCCGACGATGTCGTGGATCGCGGCGTAGAACGACGGCATGTCCTGCGCGATGCTGGCCGTCTCGGCGATGCGGAACAGCGCACCGTGGACTCCCACCGCACGGTCCACTCGCAAACCGCCGGCGTCGAGTCCGTCGCTCCGGGCGCGGGCATCGGCCAGCTCGATGGCGGTGTGGTCGCTGCCCAGGTTCTGCTGGCCGGGAGTTCGCTGACGCTCGGGAATGGTGATCGGGCCTCTAACGCGCGCTTCGGGCCGATCCGGCACGTGGCGGCATGGCCATTGTGGCTGAACCCGCAGGTCGCGTCGAGGGATTCTCCGCCACCGGTTCGGCCAATCAGGTCCGCCTGATCTGCGTGTGGCTATCCGCCTCGGGTGATACCGATCCCGATTGCGGCAATGCCCGTGCAGCCGGCCGCGGGCGGCCTCAGGCGGCGCCCGGCGGCGTGGACTCGGTGAGCGTCGTCGGCGCACCATGAACGGCCGGGATGCTGCCCAGCTTGCCGGCCTCGTAGTCGGTGAAGGCCTGCATGACCTC
>JACDHU010000318.1 GCA_013820865.1 Chloroflexota bacterium | reverse complement strand
GTTGATCAACTCGCTGCGTCCGGCGAGTGCCTCGAGGACCGCCTCGGCCGCCGTTGCCACACCGCTTGCATCGGTCGCGCTGACCACGACGTTGAGATTGTTCGAGGTGAAGCCGGCGGCCTCGGAGATGTTGGTCTCGTAGCCGTCGACCTTGATCGGGGAGAGCGAGGTCGACAGCTGCTGCGTCGCCGCGTTGAGGTCGACGGCGGGGTTCAGCCGGACGGTCATCGTCGCCGAGTTGGCCGGCTGGCCCTGCAGCGCGGCGACAATCGTCTGGAAGCCGGTATCGCCTTCGCCGGGCACGGACGTCTGAACGATCTGGACGTCGGGTTGGGCCAACAGGATCGCCTCCGCCTCGACCGCCCGCTCCAGGACGGCCTCCGATGCGGCGCCCTGGGGCGGTATCAGCACCACCTGCAAGATCTTTTCCGAGCCGGTATTTATGAATTGGGTGGGCAGGTTGCCGACCAGCGTCAACGACGTCACGAAGAGCACCGCCGAGACGATCAGAACCCCCCACTTCGTCCAGCGGTTGCGAAGAGCGGTGGTGATTGTCGGCGTGTATGCCCGGACCCACAACGAACGGGTTGGTGCGCCCGTTTCGTCGACTGCGAGTGAGACCCGGTTGATGAACAGGAACGCCAGCACCGGCACCACCGTCAGCGCCACGACGAGCGAGGCAAGCAGGGCGAACGTCGTGGTCAATGCGAAGGGCAGGAACAGCTCGCTCACGAGGCCGCCTACAAAGCCGATGGGCAGGAAGACGGCCACCGTCGTGAGCGTGCTGGCGGTGATCGCCTTGGCCACCTCGCGTGGTCCGCGGGTGGCTGCCGTCAGCCTGTCCTCGCCGAGCGCCCGGTGGCGATAGATGTTCTCGAGTACGACGATCGAGTCATCCACCACCCGTCCGACCGCAACCGCCAGTCCGCCCAGTGTCATGACGTTGAGCGAGATGTCGGCGACCTGCATCAGAACAAGCGCACTGAGCACCGACAGCGGGATGCTGATGGCAGCCACGAGCGTTGAGCGCAGGCTGAACAGGAACAGGAAGATGGTCAGGATCGCGAACATCGCGCCAAGGCCGCCTTCGCGCAGCAGGCCGTCCTGCGACTCCTCGATGAAGCTCGAAAGGTCGGACACGACCTCCACGTTGATCTCGCTCGAGTGCGTCGCTCCGGCCTCAGCCAGCAGCTCGCGGACATCGTCGGCGACCCTGACGGTATTGGCCGACGAAGTCTTGGTGACGGTCAGCGTGAGCGATGGACGGCCATTGGTGCGGCCATAGCCGCTGGTCGCGGTCCCCTCCAGCTCAACGGTACCGAGTTCGCCGAGAGTGATGGGAGTCGGTGCTTCGGGCGCGCTGGGAACAGGGCTGGCGTCGGGCGCCGCGGGTGGCGGCTGGCGGACGCCGACGATCAGCTGTCGGATGTCATCGACGCCATCCAGGCGCCCGATGGTCGAGACCGGAATACGCTCACCGTCGGCCGGCAGCTGGCCCGACGGCAACGTGAGATTGTTGGCCTGGAGCACGCTTGTGATCTGCTGGACGGACAGTCCGGCGGCGGCCAGGCTCTGCGGGTCGAGCGTGACCACGACCTGCTGCTCGAGGCCGCCCGTCAGGTCGGCGCCGGCGACTCCCTCCAGCGCCAGGATCGCGGGCACAATCTCGGCGCCGGCAATTTCTGCTGCAACGTCGAGGCCTTCCTCGGTGATGGCCGCGATCGAGGCGACGATGACCGGCGAGGCGTTGATGTTGAGGGCCTGGACGGTTGGCTCGACGGACTCGGGCAGGCCGATGGCGTCGATGTTCTCTTCTATCGCGAGACGGGCTGCCTGTACGTCGGTGCCGAACGAGAACTGGGCCACCACGAGGGCGATGGAGTTGGCCGAGGTTGACTGCAGCTCGCTCAGGCGAGGCACGCCCTCGATCGCTCGTTCGATCGGCTCCGCGACCTGCGCCGCGACGTCGGTCGCGCCGGCGCCAGGGTAGGGGGCGACGACGGTGATGACCGGAAAGTCGACGTCGGGCAGCAGCTCCTGCTGGAGGTTGCCCCAGGCGGAGATGCCGGCGACGAAGAGTGCCCCGGCAAGCAGTAGCACGACGCTGCGCTGGCCCAGCGCCAGCTCGGATAGGCGGCTCACTTTGATCTTCCTCTGTATGACGACGGCTCGGCGTCGCGGTCTTTGTCCAGCGGTCCCTGGGCGGCGGCGGCCGTCAGCAACTCGATTGCAGTTCTGACCTGCGCCAGGTCAGCGGTACCCAGCCGGCCCAGCAGCTCGCGCAATCGGCTCGATCCGAGCTCCTGGAAACGGTCCAGAAAGGCCGTCCCGGCGGGCGTCGTGGAAACGAGCACCTGCCGGCGGTCTTCCCGACTTTCCCGGCGCACGGCGTAGCCGCTGTCGACCAGCCGATCAACCAGGCCGGACACTGTCGAGAGCGAGACACCCAACTTGGCGCCGATCTCGGACATGGCCAACTCGCCGCCCGCCGCCACGAGCATCAGCAGCTTCATCTGCGCCATCGTGACGTTCGCTTCCAGCAGTTCGGGTGATCGCACG
>JACDHU010000067.1 GCA_013820865.1 Chloroflexota bacterium | reverse complement strand
TCATCGCAGAGCAGTGCGAGGTCAACCTCGACTACGCCGGCCTGCGCCTGCCGCATTTCGACGTGCCCGACGGCGAAACCGAGGCGTCCTGGCTGCGCAAGGAGTGCCAGCGCGGACTCATTGACCGATACGGCACGGTCACCGATGAGATCCAGCACCGGCTCGACTACGAGCTGGGGATCATCGATCGGATGGGGTATTCCGCCTACTTCCTGATCGTGGCCGACTTCACCCGGTTTGCGCGGGAGCAGGGGATCATGATCACCTGCCGAGGATCGGCGCCGGGTTCCATCGTCACCTACAGTTTGAAGATCACGCCGGTCGACCCGCTCGAGTATCGGCTTCCGTTCGAGCGTTTCCTGAACCCGGACCGGGTGACGATGCCGGACATCGACATCGACTTCCAGGACAGCCGCCGCGACGAGGTGATCGAGTACGTCACGCGCAAGTACGGCGACGACCGGGTGGCGCAGATCATCACCTTCGGGACGCTTGGTGCCAAGGCCGCCATCCGCGATGTTGGGCGCGCCATGGGACTCACCTACGCCGAAGCGGACCGGGTGGCCAAGGCCGTCCCGCTCGAGCTGAACATCTCGCTCGACCGCGCGGTGGAGATCTCACCGGCGCTGCGGGAGCTGATGGCGGGGGACGACCGGGTCGACAAGCTCATCGGCATCGCGAAGCAGCTCGAGGGCGTGTCGCGCCATGCCTCGACGCACGCGGCCGGCATTGTCATCTCGCGAGATCCGCTGACCGAGATCATGCCGCTCCAGCGCGCGACCGACGGCAAGACGACCATGACCCAGTTCGAGATGCACGCCTGCGAGGCGTTGGGCCTCCTGAAGTTCGACTTCCTGGGCCTCATCAACCTGACGATCCTGGCAGATGCCGTTGACCTGGTCAGGACGCATCGGTCCATTGAGCTGGACGTCGATAAGCTGCCGCTGGACGACAAGAAGACGTTCGAGCTGCTGTCAACCGGTGAGACGACGGGCGTCTTTCAGCTGGAAGGCTCCGGGATGCGCCGATACGTCAAGGAGCTCAAGCCGACCGAGGTGCGCGACCTGGCGGTAATGGTCGCCCTGTTTCGCCCTGGACCGATGGCGAACATCCCGGCTTACATCCGTCGCAAGCACGGCCTGGAGGCGGTGACGTATCTGCATGACTCGCTGGAACCGGCGCTGCGCGACACGTACGGGATCTTCGTGTACCAGGAGGACATCATGACCGCCGCCATCGCGATGGCGGACTACACCGGTCCCGAGGCCGACAACCTGTGCTACGCGATCCGCAAGAAGAAGGAGGATGTCCTCCGCCAGCACGAGGCCAAGTTCAAGGCCGGGGCGCGAAAGAAGGGGATCTCGGCGCACATCGTCGACAAGGTGTTCCACGAGTTCGAGCCCTTCGCCCGCTACGGGTTCAACAAGGCCCACGCCACCTGCTACGGGCTCATCGCCTACCAGACGGCCTATCTGAAGGCGAATTACCCGATCGAGTTCATGACCGCCGTCCTCAACGGCTTTTCGGGACGGGCCGAAAAGGTCGCCGCGGTGATCGCCGAGTGTCGCCGTCTCGGGATCGAGGTGCGGCCGCCGGACGTGCAGAGATCATCGGCCCCATTCACCGTCGAGACCGATGCCGCCGGAGTGCCCGAAGCGATTCGCTTTGGCATGGCCGCAATCAAGAACGTGGGCGAGGGTGCCATCGAGGCCATCGCCTCCGTCCGCGACGGTGGGGACGAGCCCGGGCCGTTCCGCTCCCTGGCTGACCTGTGTCAGCGCGTGGACCTGCGCACGGTGAACAAGAGAGTGGTCGAGTCGCTGATCAAGGCCAACGCGCTCGCTTCCCTGGGAACGGCGGGCGCGTTGCTGGCCGCCCTCGATGGCGCCCTCGAATCTGGCCAGCGCCATCAGCGAGACGTGGCCGCGGGCCAGTCGACGATGTTCGACCTGTTCGCGGTGCCGGCTGGTGAATCGGTCCAGTTCCTGGACGGCGGGGAGGAGATCCCGCGCCGGGAGCGGTTGCGCTGGGAAAAGGAGCTCATCGGCCTCTATCTGTCGGAGCACCCGCTGGGCGACATCGCTGATGAGCTACCGGACTACGTCACGGCCTACACCGGCGACCTGGCGGAGGAGTCCGATGCCGCGAAGGTCACGTTGGGCGGAATCCTGATCTCGTCGCGACGCGTGGTGACGCGTGCGGGTTCCACCATGCTGGTTGCCACGCTGGAGGACCTTCAGGGGTCGGTCGAGGTCGTCGTCTTCCCGAAGGTGTTCGAGCAGACGGCGAACTCCTGGGCCGATGACTCGATCGTGCTGGTCACCGGCCGCATCGACCGGCGGGACGAAACGCCGCAGATCCTATGCGAGGCGGTCCACCAGTGGGACGACGCGGTTCGCATGGGGGTCGTGGCGTTCGGGGCGGAGCGAGATCGGCTGCTTGCCGTCCGCGGCGGGGGTCGTCGTTGGGAGCGTCAGCCCGAGCGCGCGCAGGGCGTCTGGAGCGGCGCTTCCCGCGAGGCAATTGCGGTCGAAGCGCCCACGTTAACCGCCGTGGCGGTGGCCGAGCCGGAGGTTGCTACGTTCGTTGGCGCGCCGGAGCCAGCCGAGGTGACGGCGGCTCCGCTGGACGCCGTGCCGATTCAATCGGCGCCGGAGGCGTCCGCTGCCATGGTCAGCGTCTCGATCGGGGATGAGGTGCCGACGGATCGGCTGCTGGGGGCGATCGAATCGGTCAAAGGTGCGCTGGCGGGTCGACCGGGGCCGCTGGCGGTGGTACTCACGCTATCCGTGGCAGGAGCCACGCGCCAAGTTCGGCTGCCTGACCGCGTGGCCTGGGACGACCGCCTTGGTGAGGTGGTGCGCCGCGCGGCCGGGGTGCCCGTCGCCGTTGAGCTGCGCTCGGGCGTCGAGGAGCGACTGGCCTGACACCACCGCTCAGCCTCATTCCTCGAACTCGACGGTCGCGAGGAGCGCCTCGACCTGGTTGAGGAGCGCGTCTTGGTCAAGCGAGCGGCCGCTGATGTCGGCGCGGACTTCGATCCATCGGTCCGGAAAGCCGGGAGGGCTGAGCTGCCACCAGGCAACGGCCCCGCCACTCGATCGCCTGAGCTCGAAGGACGCCGGCTCTCCGCCGATGAACCGATCGGCCGAAAGACCGAATGGCCGTGCCACGACGGGATCCGGGACCGGAGGCATCCCGCCCTCCCAAGCGGTGATGACGATTGATGCCTGGCCGGGCGGCATCGCCTCGGTGCTGAGGTCGCATGGATCGGCGAAGCGGGTGCAGCGCTGGGCCGGCTGGATGTCGAACGTCACGAGATGTGCAACGACTCGATGTTCCCGCGGCTGGTCGGATTCTCCCGCGACGACTGACCAGCCTGGCGGATACTCGAAGCTCAAATGGGCGGTCGAGAAGGTTGGACCGAAGGCCGGTGTATCCGGCGAAGCCACCGACACGCCGATCATGACCACCGCGATCAGCACCGCGACGCTCGCGATGACCCCGATGGTCAGCAAGCCGGAGTCCATTCGTGACGACGGTGCGTGCGGTCTGGGCGGGGGACGCTGATAGCGGTCCGCCTGCGCGGGTGACCAGCTTGGCGACTCGAAGATCGCGTGATCGCGATCCCATCGGGCTCGTCTGGCCGGATCGGACAGCATGTGCCACGCCTCGTTGAAGCGAGCCATGCTCGTGCTCGGGGTTGCGCCGGCATCCGGATGGTGCTGCTTTGCGAGGCGCCGATACGCTCGCGCGATCTCCTCACGGCTCGCCGAGCGGGACACGCCGAGCACGGCGTAGGGATCAATTGCGGTCACGACCTTCGCAGTCTAGGCCGCCGCGCTTGCTATCCTGTTGCGCGTGATCACGAAGCGCCACGGCCAGCCCGTCGAGACTGGCGACCCGGCATCCACCGATACGCCGGCGGCCGACGAAGCCGCGGCTCTGGCGACCATTCCGCCTGCGACGGAAGCGCCGATCGACCGCGCGCAATTGGATGCTGCCATCCTGCGCTCACTTCGCAAGCGGCCGAACAGCACCGTCGACCTTGAGCCGTTGGCCGATGAGCTCCAGGTCGATCCGTATCGGCTTCAGTTGGCGATCGAGGATCTTGGGCGGCGCAGGATGGTCGTGGTGCCGTTCATTGAGCCCGGGGCGGCGGGAGGCGCGACGCTGACGGCGGTCGGGTTGCGCTGGCTGATCGCGCGCGAGGGCGGCTCGCCGGCCGACACCCCGGTCGCGCTGAAGCCCGCCGAGGAGCGCGTTCGTGCCGAGGATGAGGCCGCTCGCTTGCCGCGTGCCCAGGTCTACGGCACGAAGAAATCTTGATCGGGCGGGCCGCGCGTGCGGTTGGTCGGGCGGTGAAGCGCCTCTTCAGCGGCGGTCAGCGCGGTGACGCACGGCCCGAGGTGGTGTGGGCCGAGCGCCCCGAGCCGCGCGGCGTGGCCGGCATCACCCTGCGTGCTTCGCTGGTGGTCGTCGGCGTGGCGTTGGCGCTCGTGCTCGCGTACCAGCTCCGGCTCCTGCTCATTCTCTTCTTCCTCGCCGTGCTGTTCGCGGCCGGTTTGTACGGTCCGTCGAGCTGGTTCGAGCGGCTCGGGCTGCCGCGCGTGCTGGCTGTCATCGCGACGTATCTCATTCTCATCGGCATCTTCGCGTTGGCCATCTACCTGATCTTTCCTCCCCTCGTCGCGCAGGCGGCCACCCTGGTCGATGACATCCCTTCGCTGATCGAGACGCTCCGCCAACAGGCGATTCAATTCATCGACCAGTTCGGCGGCGCGGGAGCCGGCGAGCGCGTGATCGACTCGATCACGGCGGGTGCGCAGGGTGCGTTGCCCGACCTGTCGAGCGCTGTCCAATTACCGCTGACCCTTGCCGGCATCCTCGTCAATGTCTTCGTCATCTTCATCCTCAGCGCATTCGTCCTCCTCGAGCGCGACAGGGCGCGCGAATGGCTCTTGCGATTCGTCGACACCAAGGACCGAGAGCACGCGTCGAGCATCGGGCGCCAGGCGATCCTCAAGCTCGGCGCCTACGTCCGCGGCCAGCTCGTGATCATGAGCGTCATCGGCGTCGGGTCGGCGGCGGGCATGCTTCTTCTGGGGGTGCCGTTCGCCGTGCCGTTGGGTGCCCTGTCGTTCATCGGGGCAGCCATTCCCATGGCCGGGGCGTTCCTTGCGGGGGTGCCGATCGTCCTCATCGCGCTGATCGATGGCGGACCGCTGACCGCGCTGCTTATGGCAGCCTGGATCACCGGCCTCCAGCAGTTCGAGGGCTACCTCATCACGCCGATGATCCAGGGTCGCGCCGTGCACCTCTCGCCGATGGTCGTCTTTCTCGGCGTCCTGGCCGGCGCCTCACTGGGCGGCATCGTTGGCGCCATCATCGCCATTCCGGTGGTCGCAGTTGGTGACGTGGTCGTGCGCGACGTCGTCTTTCCGCTCCGCCGCCGCCAGGAGGAGCGCCGCGGTCGCCGTGAGGCTCCAGCCCTCTAACGGTCGAGGAATCGGCGCAGGAAGTGCGACGTTTCCTCCGCGCGAGGGTCGTTGAGGACCTGCTCCGGCGGCCCCTGCTCGATCACGACTCCGTCCTCCATGAAGACGACCCGATCCGCCGCTTCCTGCGCGAAGTGCATCTCGTGGGTCACGACAATCATCGTGGTGCCGCTGTGTGCAAGGTCCTCCATGACGCCGAGCACCTCGCCGATGAGCTCCGGATCAAGCGCCGATGTCGGCTCGTCGAACAGGAGCACCTTGGGCTCCATGCACAGTGCCCGCGCGATCGCGACGCGCTGCTTCTGACCGCCGGACAGACGGGACGGATACTCGTCGCGCTTTTCGGCCAGGCCCACAACCTCGAGGTAGTAATCCGCGCGCTCCGCCGCGTGCTCCCGGGAACGGCCCAGCACCCGTGTCGGCGCCTCGATGCAGTTCGCGAGCACGCTCATGTGCGGAAACAGGTTGAACTCCTGGAAGAGCATGCCCGCTCGGAGCCGGATCTGCCGGATCTGCTCGCGATGCCGGCGGCCTCGCGCATGGAGCGGATCGGCCTGCACGCGGACTCCGTCGACTTCGATAGCCCCGATCGTCGGCTCCTCGAGGAAGTTGATGCAACGCAGCAGCGTCGTCTTGCCCGATCCGGATCGGCCGATGATCATCACGGCTTCGCGCTGGCGGACTTCGAGGTCGACGCCGCGCAGCACATGGTTGTCACCGAAGTACTTCTCGACTCCCTCGACCTGCACGATCGGCTCGCCGATGTGCGACGGGAGCGTGGAGTCCTGCTCGTAGCCGCTGGTGGGCGTTGCTGGCCGCTGTCCGTGGTCAGGACGCTCGGTCTGCGTCATCGGTCACCCCGGGCAAGGCGACGCTCGAGTCGCTCCTGGAAGAAGCTGAAGATGATCGTGAGCGTCCAGTACACCGCACCGGCAATGAGCAGTGCGGCGAGCACCTCGAAGGCGCTGCGGCCGATCCGCTGGGCCATGAAGAGTGTTTCGTGCACGGCGATGGTGGAGACGAGTGCCGAGTCCTTGATCATGGCGATGAACTCGTTCCCGATGGCCGGAACGACGATGCGCACTGCCTGTGGCAGCACGATCCGCTGCATCACGAGACGTTCTTGCATGCCGAGCGCTTCGGCAGCCTCGCGCTGACCCGCCGCGACTGCCTGGATCCCGGCACGGAAGATCTCGGTCATGTAGGCGCCGTAGTTCATGCTGAGCGCGATGATGCCCGCCGGGATCGCGGGGAGGACGATCCCGAGCTGCGGGAGCGCGAAGAAGATGAAATAGATCTGGAGGAGGAGCGGAGTCCCCCGGATCAGGGAGACATAAAACGACGCGATGCCGTTGATGACAGGGTTCCCGCTCAGCCGGCCCAGCGCCCCGAGGACGGCAAGGATCGTCGCAAACACGATCGAGAGGGCCGAGACGAGAATCGTGATCCCGGCGCCCTGGAGGACGATGACCGGCCCCGAGACGAAGACGAACTCGAGATCAGCGCCGGAGGCGATCCACATGCCGCCGCCGATGAGCACGATGAGCCCGATCCAGACCGCCGCGAAGACGGCGCTGAATCGTCGCCGGGCGCCGCGTTGCGCCCGAGCGACCTCTTCGACAATGGGCGCGACGCCCCTGGGCTCAGCCCCCGCGGCGGCGGCCATCGGCATACCTCGGTGATGACCATGAGGGCGCGACGACTCGCGTCACGCCCTCATGGATGCTGGGGCTACTCCTGGGTCGTCAGGTCGACGCCTTCGTACCAGGTTTCAGAGAACGAGGCCAGCGTCCCGTCGTCGTGCATCTCGCCGATGATGGCGTCCACGGCGGCCACGAGCGAATCGTTGTTCTCGACGCTCTTGTCGAACGCCGCCGCCAGCGGCTCGAAGAACACCGGGTCGCCGACCAGGGTGACCGGATAGTCCTCATCGATGGCGCCCTGGGCGGTCGGTAGGGCCGTCAGCCAACCGGCGAAGTCGTCGGTGCGACCGGAGCGCCACGCCTCGGCGCAATCGAGGTCGGTCGCGAAGGTCGTCGACGTCATCCCATCCGGGACATCGGCGATGTCGCCGGCCTCCGGTGGCAGGCTCAGAGTTCCGTCGATCCAGAACACGTAGGTCGTGGACTCACCGGCGCACACGGTCTCGCCGGCCAGGCCGTCCAAACTGGTGATGTCGCTGCCCTCGAGCACCGACATCTGGGCCGGCGTGAAGTAATACGGCTGGGTGAAGTCCAGCACTTCCTTGCGATCTTCGGTGACAGTGACGGACCCCACGCTCACGTCCCAACGCCCGGACCAGCTCCCGGCGACGACTGCATCGAACGTTGGATCGGTGAGCTCGAGCGTCACGCCGAGCCGATCGGCGATCTCCTGCGCCACGTCAATGTCGAAGCCCTCGTAGTCGCCCGTGGATTCGTTGAGGAACGACTGGGGCGGATACGCAGGATCGGTCGAGACGACGAGCACGCCCGCCTCGCAGATCTCCGCGAGGAGGCCGTCCAGGTCGGACGAGTCGCACACGGCGTCGCCGGATGGCTCGCCGCTGGACATGTCGCCGTCGTTGCTCTGGCATGCCGCCAGAATCAGGATGGCGATCGGAAGGATCGCAAATCGTCGCAGTTGGTTCATGGTCTCCTCATCGGGGAAGGCGACTCGCGGTCGCCGGTTTCGTCTTCCGGGTCGGCACGTTGTAGCACTTTCCGCCATGCCGGGCAAGGTGGGCAAGCTGCGAGCACCTGGCCCACGGCGACATCGTCGTACCGATCGGATTCCTACATCGGTACACTCTCGGCA
>JACDHU010000317.1 GCA_013820865.1 Chloroflexota bacterium | reverse complement strand
CAACATCAATGCCCTGGCTGCGTCGGGCATTACCGCTGGCTGTGCGCCGAACCGATTCTGCCCCGATGGACTGGTGACCCGCGCCCAGATGGCGACGTTCCTGACGCGCGCGCTGAATCTGCCGGCTGCGTCGCGCGACTATTTCGGCGATGACAACAGCAACAAGCACGAGTCGCGTATCAATTCCCTCGCGGCGGCCGGCATCACCATCGGCTGCGGGACCAATCGCTTCTGCCCGGACGGAACGGTAACCCGTGGCCAGATGGCCGCATTCCTGCGGCGCGGGCTGACGCGGTGAAGGCCTCGGTAGCCGGCTGACTACTCACTGACTACAGACGCCTAGGTAACATAACTATCATTTGCGGAAGCGATACCGTATGAGGTGTGCGATCCTGGGAGGAGCCGCGGGTCCTATCGAATCGAACAGATCGTCCTATGCGGATATGGTTCGCGACCCGATAGGCTGACTCACATGCACCAGTCACTGTGGACCACCGCCATCACGGGTCTCGGGCTCGGCAGCCTTGCCATGGTCGGCGGAACCGCCATCGGCGGTGAGCTTGGCCCGCTGGCCGTTGGCTACGGCCTCTTGATCGCTTTGGCGGCTTTGTACCTCGTCGGTGGTCTTGCCATCCGAGAGCGCGTCTGGCGCCGCCTGGCCCGGCCCGTGCGTGAAGCACCGCAGGCCGACCGCCTCGCTGGCCGCCGCGTCTTCTAAGGGGTTTGCAGGCGCCGCTGGCGCAGCGCTTCGAACCCGATGATGGCTGCTGACGTGGCTGCACCCAGCTCCGGTGCGGAATCTCTGCCGTAGTCGATCCGCACACGCATATCGGCCTGCTCGACGAATGAGCGGGTCACGCCGCGCCGCTCGCCACCGATGAGCAGAAACAGGCCGCCGCTCAAGTCGGTGTCGTGCAGCTGGGTCGCATCCTCGCTGCGGACTGCGCAGGCGATCCGGAGTCCGGCCATGCGACAGATGGTCGCTGCCTCATCGGCCGATTCGACCGTGGCCGTGGCAAGCAGCTCGGTCGCTCCGGCCGAGGCGCGCGTCACGGTCCCCAGTGCCGTTTCCCAACTGCGCCGCACAACGAGCGCATCGATGCCGGCGGCGTAGAGGGCACGTGCCGCCTGGCCGAAGTTGAACGGGTCCTCGATCCCGTCGAGCATGACCACGAATGCCCGCTCCCCCACCTCGGTCATCACGTCGGCCAGCGTCCGGTCGCGCCGCGGCCCGACCAGCGCGAGCACACCGCCATGGCTACGGCCCGATGCCAGCTCCTCGATGAGCTCGCGATCGACCTTTTCGATCGTGACGCCTCGTTCCCGCGCTAATGCGCGGAGGCGACCGAGTCGACGATCGCCAGGAAGCACGGCCCACACCCGGTGCACGTGTCGAACGCCGCCCTCCAGCGCCGCCTCGACGGACACATGGCCTTCGACCACCATCGGCCATTGGTTGACCGGCGCCGTCCCTCGGTCGGGTCCGTATGGGATGAGCTCGCCTTCGACGAGATAGGGAGCCTCGGCGCGGACGGACGGGAGCCCGATCTCCGCGCGACGCTGCTCGAGCTGTCCAGCGTCGGCCACGGGCAGTGGGAATTCGACTTCGCCGTCGGATGCGACGAGCGCGAGCGTGCCGTAGACCTGCGGCTCGCCGGCCACGGCCGCGACGCGATCGGTCAGCGTGGCGTAGTGGCGCGGATCTGCGTCGCCCGTGTCAACCGCCTCGCGTACCAGAGGAAGCCAATCCCGCCGTGAGCTATTGGCACGGTCGGCGTGCTGGGCGAGCATCCATGCGGCGTCCGCGCCATCGACGCCGACCTCGCGCAGTCCCGGCCAGCCGACATGGTCGATGATCTCAAGCAGGCGCGCGCCGTTCGTCTCGTTCACCGCGAGCAGCGTGGGGCCCTCGGGCGGCGCATCCTCCCAGGCGGCCAGCGCCGTGATGAGTGGCGTCGTCGGTCCACCCAGCCGGCGCTCGAGTTCGCGGTCGAGCGCCGGATCGACAGCGCAGCGATCGAAGAACGCATCAGCCGCCGCCAGCTCGAGCGCGGTCATGGCGAGCAGTTCGTCGCGCAGGGCGGGTTGTCGTGGCACCTCGACGGTCAGGGTGATGCGGCGCCGCGGCGTCGCGCGGCGGCCGTGAGCTCGGCAGCAATCGACTCAGGCAGTTTCCCGCTGACGCGGACTCCGCGTTCTTCGTACTGCTCTGCGACGTCTCCCGACGTTCGCGCGCGCGCCACCAGCTCACCGCGTTCGTACGGGACGATCTCGTCGACGGCAACCATGGCACCGCGCAGCGCATCAGCGATTCGTTCTCGCAGGGCATCCAGGCCGGTACCGGTCACCGCGCTGACGAAGACGGCATGATCGGTCGACGGCGCGGTGCTGGCATCGGCTGCCAGGAGGTCGATCTTGTTGAAGACGGTGATGCGAGGCTTGTCGCCCGCGCCGAGCTCGTCGAGCACGCTCTGGACCGCGGACTGCTGGCCGAGGAAGTCGGGATCCGCGGCATCCACGACCTCGAGCAGCAGGTCGGCGCGCATGACTTCTTCCAGCGTGGCCCGGAA
>JACDHU010000316.1 GCA_013820865.1 Chloroflexota bacterium | reverse complement strand
CGCGCCCACTGGATCGGGCCAACTCCCGCACTAGCAGCCCACTCTCCCGATCACGAGGACCAGTCGTCGTCTGCTTCGTGGTCCGCGGCAAGGCCTGCCACCAAAACCTCTCGAACGGTCGCACCTTATGCCGACGCGAGACGGCGGGGCGAGGTGGACGAAACGAGGCTTCGAGAGCCCTGTTCATCTACCGCTACTGACCACACCTGACTCCGCGGGGTGCATTGGGTGGCCCGCGAGCCCCGCGGCGACGAGTGCGATCACGAGCGTGTTCTGGGAGACTCCTTCTTGCTTGGCCCGCGCGGCGAGCTGGCCGTGCAGGCTTCGCGGTAGCCGCACCTGGAACTTGCCGCTCGGAAGCGCCTCAGGTTCAGGTGCCGTCGCAGGTTCTGGAAGTGGCCAGCCTTCTTCTCGGAACACCTCGACAGCACCGCCCAACACGACCTCGAGTTCGTCCAGCGCGACTTCACGTGTATCCCCGAATGCTGAGAGGTGGGGGAACTCGGTGCACAACGCCACGAACCCTCCATCCTCCTCGTCGAAGTAGACGTGGCGGCTATAGCGGTGAAGATCTGCGTGGTCCATGACTCACTGCTCCTCGTCGGCCCGTGCGTCGTAGACCTTGAGCAACTGCTCGACCTGTCTTTTCTTCGCTTTGCCGCCCTTCACCCTCTGGAGGTTGAGTGGGCGACCCTCGAAGCCGGCGCGGGTGAAGATCTGATGCGAGCCGGTCGTCCTGACATGCTCGAATCCGAGACATTCGGCTAGGCTGACGGCTTCCTCGAAACGCAGGTTGGAAGGGGATGATCGTGCCTTCTCGACGACTGCAGCGCACCGTCCCATCTTGCGGCTTCGGGCTCCGCTCATGACAGTACTACATTCGGTACCACTTCGAGGGTGGTCGAGACACACATCGCCGCCTCACTCCTGGGCCAAGTGGCTGACCCGGTTCGAGCGAGCACAGTACTGACTGCACCGATCTGGCGGCCGAGGCACGCATCTTCTACGTGCCGATCCTCATCCCGTTGCTCCCCCTGTAGCCTCCATCGCCGAATCAGCGGCTGCTCGCCCCCAGGCTTCATGCTCCTGGGCGCCGCGCGGCGCGGCGCAGACCCAGAATCGAGCGACAGGGTCATCCCCCGCGGCGCCTCCCAAGATCACCGCGAGAGTCGAATAGGTATAGAATCCGCGCAATGCCGGGCTTCGAGTACGACCCACGGAAGAGCGTCCTCGACCGTTCGAAGCACGGCATCACGTACAGACGAGATCGCGTGCGCATCATCTCCGTACGACGCGCCCGCCCAGAGGAGGTGGAGCTCTATGAAGACGAAGACCTTGGATGAACGTTTCGACGCCGGTGACGACATCACGGCAGACCTCGATCAGACTACGGCTCGACGGCCGAACCTCGCTCCACGCCGTGTCAACGTCGACTTCCCGAGCTGGATGGTCGAGTCGCTCGACCGCGAGGCCAAGCGCCTCGGCGTCACGCGCCAGTCGGTGATCAAGATGTGGTTGGCCGAGAGGCTGGACCAGACCAGGGAAGCGCACATCCGGTAAACGCCTCGGTCGGGCGGCGATGGCTGAGGCAACTGGTCGATCCGGACCAGCGCAGCAGACGCGTCGAACACCGTCTGTACCAAGGCGGCAGGACGCACGAGCCAATGCGCTCGGCGTCGCGGCGGTGCCGGTCCTCCTGACCGGCGGACCCTCGGACGACGGCGTCACCTCATTTGTGGTAATTCGATGCGAGGAAGGGGAAGTGACGATGCCTGTGCACCGCGAACCACCACCTACCCCACGAGACTCCGCCCTCGCGCGCTCCTCAGGGCAGAGGCTCGCGCGATACGTGGATGCGGAGCGTTCACTCAGGCTGCACATCCGTCACGCAAGCGAGGAAGAGGCAATCGAACTGCCCGCCGGGGCAGTCGGGCTCCTCATGGACATTCTCGAGACCATGGCGACCGGCCGAGGACTCACGCTCCTTCCCGAGAACGCCGAGCTCACCACCGTCCAGGCAGCCGCCGTCCTCAACGTCTCCAGACCCTTCCTGATCGAACTCCTCGACGAAGGCGCCATCCCACATCGGAAGGTCGGCACACACCGCCGCATCCGCATGGAAGACGTCATGACCTTCAAGACGGGGATCGAGCGCGAACGGGAAATGGTCCTCGAAGCGCTGACCCGCGAAGCACAGGAGCAAGGGCACGGGTATTGACCAGTTGCCTACAACGGCACTCCTGGACGCGAACGTGCTGTATCCGGCACCCGTCCGCGATGTGCTCCTGCAACTGGCCGTTGCGGATCTCTACCGCGCCAGGTGGAGCGCCGACATCCACAGCGAGTACGCGGCGGCAAACTGTTCGGTCGCTGCTCAGCCGACGTGGAGAGGGTCGATGTGGCGGACGTCGTCTTCGATTGCGGCGTGCGCCTCGTGTAAGTCGATCGCGCGCTGCAGGTTCAGCCAGAAGGCCGCCGAGTTGCCAAACAACCGCGCGAGGCGTAGTGCCATCTCGGGGCTCAGCCCTCGGCGCTCGCGCAACAGCTCGTATACGGATTGCCGAGAGACGCCC
>JACDHU010000315.1 GCA_013820865.1 Chloroflexota bacterium | reverse complement strand
AGGTCCTCGGCATCCTGGGCGACGTGGCGGGCGTCACCGACGTCGTGGACGAGGTGCGCGTCACCAACATCTGACGTCAACCACTGGCGAGCCCGATCCAGAGGCCGCGTCCCATGAGGCCTTCGGGGTCATGCTCGACAGTGAGACCAGCAGACGCGAGGGCGCGCGCGTACTCCTCATCGGTGAAGAGGCCAAGCGTATGTGTCTCGGTGAGGTGCTCAACCGTGCCCGGGCGGGCGACGAGGTAGTGGAAGTCCAGCATGGACAGGCGGCCCTCCACGCGCGTGCCGTTCATTCGTGCGGCCTGGAGACCTGGCCGCTCGGCCACCACGAGGCGGCCGATGTGGTTCGGATCGTAGTCGTCCGGCGTGATCCACGGCTCGACGAGCAGGACGCCCGATGGCGCCAGGTGCCGGGCCATGGTTGCCACTGCCCGCCCGAGATTCTCGACGGTCTGCACGTAGCCGATGCTGCTGAACAGGCAGGTCACAACGTCGAAAGTTCGGCCGAGATTGAAGTCACGCATGTCAGCCTCGTGGAATGCAACCGCGGGCAGGCGCTTGCGCGCGACTGCGAGGAGCCCTTGGTCTAGATCGAGACCCTCGACCTCGAACCACGGCGCCAGGAACTCGAGGTGGCGACCGGTACCGCAGGCCACGTCGAGCAACGTGCGTGCGTCCGAATGTCGAGCACCGGCAAGCTCACGGATGCGCATTGCCTCGGCGGAATAATCCTTCTCGTCATAGAACAGGTCGTAGAACTCTGCGGTCTTTTCGAACATGAGGCGCTCATTCTGCTGGGTCCGAAGGGTAGGATCGGTCAATGAAGGTCACGAAGTCTCACGAAGCGCATCCCGGGCCTGTCGACGCGAGTCATTTCGACGGGTCCGTGACTCGCCAGGATTACGGCGAGATCCCGAGCCCGGAAGGGACGGCCCTGCTCGTCAGCTTTCCTGCGGGCGCCCGAACGCACTGGCACAGCCATCCCGACGGACAGGTCCTCTTCGTCGTCGATGGCGTCGGTCGAGTAGGCACCCGTGACGCGCCGGCGGTCGAGATTCGCACGGGCGACGTGGTCCACGCCCCGCCGGGCGAGGAGCACTGGCACGGCGCTTCGGAATCGGAGCCGATGCGCCACCTGGCACTGTCCTTCGGCGCAACCACCTGGCTGGAGCTCGTCGAGGATTGAGCGCAGCCATGCGTGAAGCATCGGAATCCGTCGTCGTCGGCATCGACAACGGAGGCACCAAGAACAACGCGACCATCCTCGATGCGTCCGGACAGTTCCTGACGGGGCGCATGTACGAGATCCCGAGCCGCGTGACCGAGGGTCCGCAGGCGGCCATCGAGGCGATGACCGAGGCCATGGAAGTCGTCCTGCGCGCCGCCGGCATCGCTCGCGAGCAGGTCGCGGCGGTCGGCCTCGACACGCCGGGTCCGGCCAGCGCCGACGGCGTCATCAGCAGCCGTGGGGCGACGAACTTTGCACGACCCGAATGGTGGAACTTCGATGTGCGGGGCGCGCTGGAGGCGCGCATCGGCCTGCCGGTCGTCTACAACAACGACGGGAATGCGGCAGCACTGTATGCGCACCACACCCACTTCGGAGCCGATGCAGCCGGACGCTCGTCGGTCTCCGCGGTGGTCGGCACCGGGCTGGGCGGCGGGGTTATCGAGGCGGGGGGTGTCATTCGCGGAGCCGCAGGCCAGGCGGGCGAGCTCGGCCACATCCGAATCCCGATGGACGGCCTCCTGGCCGATGACCAGCCAATCCCGATGTGCAATTGCGGTCTGCTCGGCGACGTCGAGAGCATCGCCTCGCTCACCGGGATCGCGAAGAACCTGCTCCCCTACTGGCTCACCCAGTATCCGGATCATCCGCTGGCCGCGATTCCGTTGGCTGAGGCGGCGAAGGCGGTACGCACGCATGGCGAGGCAGGCGATGAGCTCGCACTGGCGCTCTTCGAGCAGCAGGCCGCCGCACTCGGGCGGCTCTTCAGCATCGCCGCCAACTTCACTGATCCGTCTGCCTATTTCGTCGGTGGTGGGGTGGTGGAAGCGGCGCCCCACTTTCGCGACTGGTTCCTTGAGCGGGTGCGAGCGCTCACGGTCCTGCGCGAGGAGCAGGCCGCCGTCGCGGAGTTTGCGCTCGTGCCCGATCTCGACATGGCCGGCGCCCGCGGCTCCGCCTTCGCCGCCCTGGCCTTCCTGGCCGAAAGCGCGGCGACCGGCCGATAGATCAACGAAGTATCGGCGCCGGAGGGTCAGGCGAGTCCGAGGTCCAGCGCGGGCTCGATCGGCCGCAGAAGGTCGGGGCCGACCGCCGCCACCCGATTGACCGCCGTGCTCACCGGCCACATCCGCAATGACTCGAGCGGTGCGCTGCGCAGCATCGCCTCCAGAAGCCCGTGCTCGGCCTCCGGATCCAGCCAGGCATCCAGTGCGTCGCGGTCGAGGATCACCGGCATGCGATTGTGAATGAGAGCGAGCAGCTCATTCGGGCTGGTGGTCAGGATGGCCATGGTCGGCGGCGCATCGTGGGTCGGGCTCCAGATGCCGGCAAGCGCCAGCATCTCGCCG
>JACDHU010000066.1 GCA_013820865.1 Chloroflexota bacterium | reverse complement strand
GTTCAACCGATGCCGGCCAGGGCCTCGAGCAGTCGCGCAACATCGGCGGGCGAAGCGAGCAGCACGTCGGCAGCACCCGCGACCTCGGGCGGCACCTCAGCATCGCCTCCTCCGACACCGATGATCGCGCCGCGAATCTGACCGGCGGCACGCATCTCGGCGACCGCGGCGAACATGTCGAGATCCGTGACGTCGTCGCCCATGACCACCACCCCGCGCAGGCCGAAGCGTTTGATGATCGTGCGCGCCGCAACGCCCTTGTCGCCCAGCCCGACCGGGCGCAGCTCCAGGCTCAATCGCCCGTGGCGCAACTCCAGCCCGTCGCCCAGCCGGCCGAGCGCGCCCATGAGCCGGTCGCGCGTCGCATCCTGGTCAACCGCATTGCGGTAGTGGACGGCGGCGGAAAGCCCCTTGTGCTCGACTGTCACGCCGGCCACCTGGGGCAGGCGCGCCAGCGCCTCGTCGAGCGCTGCCCTGACCGATGACGCGGCCGGCGACAGAATCGGCGCATCCGCATCAGGCTCGAGCAGCTCGGTACCGTGGTTGCCCGCGACGAGCATGCCCGGGACGCCTGTCATGCGTCGAGCGTCGAGCGGTGCGCGGCCGGTGACGATGGCCACCACGGCGAGGCGCGAGACCAGCGCCGTGAGCGCGCCGGATGCGCCATCGGTGAGCCGGGCCAGCGCCGGGTCGGCGACGATCGGCGACAGGGTGCCGTCAAAATCGGCCAGCAGTCCGGCGGGCGCATCGTCCAGGGCGGCTGAGGCCAGCGCCAGGGCGCGCGCCAGCGGCGCATCGGCTCTGCGGCTAGACTCGGTCACGTGAAGCGTCTCTCCTCTTGGGCGCTCCCGATCATCCTGGCGGTGGCGGGGGTCGTCCTCATTATCGTCGGCTCGCTCGACCTCGATGCCGAACCGGCTACCAGTCTGCCCCCGATCGCCCGGCCAAGCGCGACCGCGATTGCGACACCAGGGCCGACGAGCACGCCCCTGGCGAGCCAGACCGATGCACCCAGCGCATCCGCGGAGCCAAGCCCCGAGCCGACGTCGACGCCGCTGCCGTCATCGGTCATTGCCAACCAGCTGGAGATTCCGTCGGTCGGGGTCAACGTGCTCGTCCGCCAGTCGCTCGATGCCGCGACCGACGGCTTCCCTCCGACCGATGCGGCGTACATCCTGCGCGCCTCCAGCCAGCCGGGACGGAACACGAACTCGTACATCTTCGCGCACGCGCTCAACACACTGTTCAAGCCGCTATGGAACGTCCAGATCGGGGCCGAGGTGAACATCCGCATGTCCGATGAGTCGGTGCTGACCTACGTCATCACCGAGGTCCGCCCGAACGTGCCGTGTCCGACGGAGCCGAATCCGGCGCTTGACCCGCCGAATCCGCCCCTGGCGCTCCAGATCCACGACGACTGCGTGGAGGGTGCCTTGTGGACCGCGCCGACCGACTACGAGCGCGTCACG
Source organism: Chloroflexota bacterium (assembly GCA_013820865.1). Lineage (GTDB taxonomy): Bacteria > Chloroflexota > Limnocylindria > QHBO01 > QHBO01 > JACDBZ01. The sequence goes on along the minus strand of JACDHU010000066.1, from coordinate 6,869 downwards.
CTGCAGACGTCCCAGGGCTTCAATCGCAACTGGGGCGAGCTCGTCATCATCGCCGAGCCTGCTGGCTGACAGTCGCCGATCGACTGTCACATTCCCTTCCGACCCCGAACGAACCAGGCCGGCACGAGGGCGAGCAATCCAACGCCGAGCGCGATCGTGAACACCAACCGCAGCACCCCGGCCGACTCCCCTTGTGACCATGCTTCCAGCACCCCGACCAGCACCAGCGACGCATTCGGATCAACGTCCACGAGCTCCGGTCGACCCAGCTCGACGACGAGCCGATTGCGACGGGCAGGATCGGTGATCAGCGAGGACAGCTCATCGATCCGGCTCTGCCCGATCGATGTCAGGAGCGCCAGCCCCACGCTCATGCCGATGGTTCGCGAAATCTGGAGCGTGGCACTCGCCACGCCGTAGGCGCCGGCACCCGCTGCCTCGACCGCCGCGGTCGCACGCGGTGAGACCGTGAGCCCAAAGCCGGCGCCAAAGATCGCCAGGTCGCGCACGAGGCGATCGAGATCGGTGCCGACTCCCCATCCCAGGGCCAGCCCGAGCCCCGCGGCACTGATCGCCACACCGACCAGGCTCACGATTCGCTCGCCGATAAAGCCTGTCAACAGCCCACCGACGAGCGCGCCACCGGCAATCGCCAGCGTCAATCCCGTCAGCGCGCCCGATGCCGCCGCATCGCCGTCGAACAGCACGCGATTCACGAAGACCGGTCCACCGATGATGGCGGTGGCGAGCGTATAGCCGGTCAGCAGGCTCACCGCGTTGGCGGCACTGAAGGCACGGTCGCGAAACAGCCGCAGATCGACCAGGGGCGCCCGCGAGCGTAACTCGAACCAGACGAAGGCCGCCAGCGCAAGGGCCCCCGTCGCGAGCCCAGCGATGACGAGCGGATCGGTCCAGCCGGTTGCGCCGGAGATGGTGATCGCACCGATGCCGGCCACGAGGGCAACGGTCAGCAGCAGCGCGCCGCCGAGATCGAGCCCGGCCCGCACGCGCGGCGTCTCCACGCCTCCGGCCACGACGTAGATGAGCAGCAGGGTGACGATGCCTATCGGCACGTTGAGCAAGAAGATCCACTGCCAGCGGGCCACATCCAGCCCGGGGATGGGCAGGCTGAAGTTCAGGAGGACCCAGGCGCCATAGGCAGGACCGATGGCCATGCCGATGTACGTCGCCGCGCCCTCGAGGCCAAGTGCGGCGGCGCGCCGCCGGCCGGTGAACAGGTGGCTGGCCAGAGCCATCGACAACGGGACGAGCGCGCCGCCGCCGAAGCCCTGCACCACGCGCCAGCCGATGAGCCAGGCGAGGCCATCCTCGGGTCCGGCGAAGCGCGACAGGCCGGCGCCCGCGCTGCCGATGATGAAGAGGAGCAGCGCGACCACGTACAGGCGCCGCGCCCCCCACAGGTCCGCGCCGCGACCCGCGAGCGGCATGGCCACGACGTAGGCAAGCAGATACGCGTTGATGATCCAGCTGACGCGCGCGAGATCGGCCCAGCCGCCGAAATCGGCAACGATCGATGGCAGCGCAATGGCCACCACCATGAGTTCCGCGCCGCCGAGCAGGACGCCGAGGCTGGCAAAGATGAGCGCGGCCCAGGCGGCGGCCGGATGCATCGCGACCGAGGACGGTGGCAGGCTGCTCACAGATCGGCCCGGCCAACGGCAAGGCGGGCAAGGCCAAGCAGCGCCCCGGCCGCGACCAGCGCGATCCCGCTTGCGCGCCAGGCACCACCCGCACCCTGGACCGCCTCGGTCAGCGATCCGAGCGCGACGAATGCCCCGCCGGGCAGCAGCGCCATCGCCTCGGGCGCGGCCCAGGCCGCCAGACCAAGTGCAAGCCCCACGCTCACGACCACCGACACGCCCGCCTGGGCCGGCAGGAGCATGCCGGCCAGGAGGCCCATCGCCACGGCGCCAAGCGCGGTCGCAAAGACGGCGGTGAGCGGAGCAACGTACGCCACCGGCGCGAGACGCAGCGAGACACTCGATGCCGCAAGCCAGCCGAGTGCGCCGGCGCACGCGAGGCCGATGACGGCGGGACCAGCCATGGCGCCGAACCACCCGCCCAACACGGTCCCGCGGCTGACGGAGCGAGCCACCAACCAGCCGGCGCGACCGCTTCGGCGCTCCTCGGCAATCGACCACGCGGTGATGGCCGCCACCACCACCGTCGCGAGGCCCAGGCCGGCCGCGAGCCGCGGCATCATCGTCGGCAGCGGGGCCGGCAGCAGGGCCACGGTCACGCCGACACCAACGAACGAGACGAGGACCGCGAGGAGCCGGAATGAGATCCACATCTCGCGAACGGCAAGCTTGGTCACCATGACCATCTGGCTCACGACGCCGCGGCGACGGGGCCCGCGTGACGCGACGCCTCGGCCGCGCGTCGATCAGCCAGCTCGCAGATCCCACTCATGGAGAGCGGGAGATCGGCGTCCCTCAGCTCTGCGGTCGAGGCGAGCATCGCCACCCGGCCGTTGCGGAGCAGGGCGACGTGCGAAGCGAGCGCCGCGTCGCTGGCGGGGTATCGGCTTGCGATCAGGACAGTGCGTCGGGGTCCTGGAATCGTGAGCAGCCGTGTCCGCTCGGTCTCGTCGAGCGCCCGAAGCGGCTCGTCGAGAAGGATCACCTCCGGATCGCCGACCAGCGCCGCCGCGAGCGCGACGCGCTGGAACACGGACGCGCCACCGCGTGACATCGGGCGGTCAGCCTCCTCGGGACGCACGTGCGCCCAGTCGAGAGCAAGATCAGCGCCCCGCCGTGCCTCCGCGCCGTGCAGGCCGAGCAGGCCGGCAGCCAGGTCGAGCACCTCGCGTGGTGTCATCCAGGCATGGATCCCCGGCTCCGGGCCGATGTAGGCCACGCGGCGCTCCCAGCCTCCCGACAGGCCGGCGATCTCGATGATCCCGCGATGTGGGCGTGATAGGCCGGCCAGGACGCGCAGCAGTGACGACGCACTGTCGTGTGGCTCCGACACGACGAGCAGGCGCGTGCCGACCGATACGGAAATCGAGCAGCGGGACAGGTGCGGACCGCGCGTCACATCGACGCACCGCACCGCGGTCGGGCGCAGGGCGCGGAGCGCTGGTGAGCTCCAGAGGGCGTCGGGCGTCGAGCTGGCCAGGAACGTGAACCTCCTGCTGACGGTCCTCGCCCGGACCGCGCGCCGATCCTAGCACGCGGCCTTGACGTGGCCTGTGCCACGCGCATACCATAAGGATTCATTCATATAAATTCACATTTGATAAAGAAGTGCGCAATGATCAACTCGGCTCCGGAAACCCCCGCGGAACAGGACCTGCGACGACTGCGCGTCCTGTACCGGGCCCTGGGTGACGAGACGCGGCTTCGCATCGTCGGCCTGCTGGCCGAGATCGGTCCCATGCCGGTCAACGTGCTCTCGGCTCGCGTCGGGCTCTCGCAGCCGCTCATCAGTTGGCACCTGCGCATCCTGCGCCTGGCTGGCATCGTCGATCCGCGACGGCAGGGCCGCGAGACGATCTGCCGTCTGCGAACCGCCGCATTCGAGGAACTTCACGACGCGGAGGCTCGCCTTGTGGGCGGGACGGCGGGCGTGGCCGGGGCGGTCGATCCGGCGGATGCCGGCGAGAGGATGATCGATGTCGGCTAGCCGCGAGCATGCGCCGGACCTGCGACGCGGGGATTCGGTCCTTCCCAAGTGGGTCAAGGAGGGCGGTCGGGCCATCCTGGCCCCGATCGTCCGGCTCGCCATGGCGCTGCACCTGACGCCGAACACCATCACCGTTTTCGGGCTGATCATCACACTCATCGCATCGGTCTTCGTCGCGAACGGGTGGTTGCTGGTTGGCGCCGGAATCCTGACCGCGGGATCGCTGCTCGACGCCGTCGACGGCGCTCTGGCGCGCGCGCAGGGAGGTGGCACCGCGTTCGGGAGCTTCCTCGACTCGACGCTCGACCGCGCCAGCGAGGCGATCCTGTACACCGGCATCGGTGTCTGGATCCTGACCACCATCGCCGAGCCGACCTGGCCCATGCTGGCGCTCATGGTCGCGCTGGCCGGGTCCTTCATCGTCAGCTACGCGCACGCCCGCGCGGAGGCCATCGGCCTCACCGCCAGCATCGGTCTGGCTCCACGCACCGAACGTCTGGTGATCGTCATCGCCGGCGTGGCGCTGGCCGGGCTCGGGTTCACCATCGGCCTCATCGGCGCCCTCATTGTCCTCGCCGCGTTGACCGTGGTGACCGTCATCCAGCGCATCTGGCACGTCTGGCGCCTCAGCCAGGCAGCCACCATCGACCACCAGGAGATCTGATCAACGTGACCTCAAGCAACGGCAAGGCCGCCAGCAACGGCAAACGAACCAGCAACGGCAACGTGCGCGTCGCCATCGTCGGCGTCGGCAACTGCGCCAGCAGCCTGGTCCAGGGCCGATATCACTACGCCGATGCGGCCGAATCTGACTTCATCCCCGGCCTCATGCACGTCAATCTCGGCGGATATCACGTTCGTGACATCGACTTCGTCGCTGCCTTCGACGTCGATAGGAACAAGGTCGGCAAGGACCTGTCGGAGGCGATCTTCACCGAGCCGAACAACACCTTCACATTCGCCGATGTGCCAAAGCTCAACGTCCCGGTCGAGCGCGGCATGACGCACGATGGCCTCGGCAAATACCTGAGCGAGATCATCCAGAAGGCGCCCGGACCGACGGCCGACATCGTGAACATCCTGCGGGAACGCGAGGTCGACGTCATGGTCAGCTATCTGCCGGTCGGATCCGAGCAGGCCACCAAGTGGTATGCCGAGCAGGCGATCCAGGCGGGCGTCGCATTCGTCAACGCCATCCCGGTCTTCATCGGCCGCGAGCCGTACTGGCAGCGCCGCTTTGCCGAGGCCGGGCTCCCGGTCATCGGCGACGACATCAAGAGCCAGGTGGGCGCCACGATCACGCACCGCGTGCTGACGCGCCTGTTCATGGACCGCGGCGTGCGGATCGACCGCACCTACCAGCTGAACTTCGGCGGCAACACCGACTTCCTCAACATGCTCGAGCGTGAGCGCCTGGAGTCGAAGAAGATCAGCAAGACCAATGCGGTGACCAGCATGATCGATTACGAGATCGGCGACGACAACGTCCATGTCGGGCCGTCGGACTACGTACCGTGGCTCAAGGACCGCAAGTGGTGTCACATCCGCATGGAGGGCACCACCTTCGGCGATGTCCCGCTCAACCTGGAACTCAAGCTCGAAGTCTGGGACTCACCCAACAGCGCCGGCGTCATCACCGATGCCATTCGCTGCGCCAAGCTCGGCCTGGATCGTGGCCTGGCCGGCACGCTCGTCGCGCCGAGCGCGTACTTCATGAAGTCACCGCCGATGCAGATCCACGACGACATCGCTCATAACCGGGTCGAGGATTTCATCCGCGGTGACGACAATGAGGTGCTCAACGGCACCGAGAAGGTCGCCCCGCGCAAGGCGAAGAAGCTCTCGAAGCCCAACAAGACGGGCGAGGCCAGGGCCGCTGCCGCCGAAGTGATGTGACTCGTACCGACGAGCGCAGGCTCGAGGTCGTGACCTATTGGGCGTACCGGCTGGCCGAGCGGATCATCACCAGCCTCCCGCGGCGCCTGGTCATGCCGGCCGCAGCGGCCGTTGGCAATATCGCCTATGACCTGGCGGGATCGAAGCAGGCGGTCATCCACGCCAATCTCGCGCGGCCGATGCAGCGGGATCCCGATGATCCGCGCGTGAAGCGCGCATCGCGACGGTCCTTCCAGAACTATGCCCGATACCTGGCCGACATGATGCGACTGGCCGGTATCACGCCAAACCAGGCTCGCGACCTCGTCGCCATCGCCAACCTCGAAATCCTGACCGATGCCCGCGCCGGAGGGCGCGGCGTGCTGCATTGCACCGTGCATATCGGCGGCATGGACATCATCGGGCCGGCAATGAAGGCGCACGGTGAGTCGATCCACGTCGTGGCCGACGACACGACCTACGGACGGCTGTACGACCACCTGGCGGCGGCACGCGCCAGCCAGCATGTCTTCCTCATCGGCTGGCGCAACCTCCGCGGCCTCTTCCGAGCACTTCGCGCTGGCGAGAACCTCGTGCTGTTCTGCGACGGTGGGTACCGCCGCGGCGACGTGCCGGTCGAATTCTTCGGCGAGGCAACCACGTTCCCCATCGGTCCGGCCACGCTGTCAGCCAAGAGCGGCGCGCCGATGTTGCCGGTCGCATTCCGCCGCAATGCCGATGACCGCTTCAGCGTTCGAGGTCTGCCGCTGATCGTGTGCGCGAACACCGATCCGGCCGAGGTATATCGCGCAACCCAGGCGCTCGCCGACTCGCTGAGCTCCGTGATCGTGGAGGACCCCGGACAGTGGTACATGTTCCGTCCGGTCTGGCCACAGACCGATGCCGACCGCGTGTACGCCAGCGAGGCCCTCGCCGCTGCGCGGCGAGGCGACGACTGGACCAGAGCCTGATGCTCCTCCGCCTGGCGCTGACCATTGCCGACCGGGTCGCAGCCATCCTTCCGTCGCGACTCTCCTATGCCCTCGCCGATCTTGGCGGAGACGCGTGGTACCGCTTCGCGCCCGGACGACGGAGGCTCGTGGCGGTCAACCTGACACGAGTATGCGAGGCCACCGGCCGGCCAGCCACCGGTGCGGTCTTCGCGACACTCGTGCGCTCCGCGTTTCGAAACCACGCGCGCTACTACCTGGAGATGCTGCGGACGCCTCGGTACCCGATCGCCCAGGCCGAAACGATCGTGGACGTCCCGGGCTGGCCCACCCTATTCGCCGCCTTTCGCTCCGGGCCGGCGATCATGGTCAGCTCGCACCTGGGCAACTTCGAGC